>JAEDHX010000034.1 GCA_016296785.1 Coprococcus sp.
GCATCCTTTCTACAGAGTAATTGTAGCAGATTCAAGATCACCAAGAGATGGCAGATTTATCGAAGAGATTGGAACATACGATCCAAATCAGGAGCCATCTGTAGTTAAGATTGATGAGGAAGCAGCTAAGAAGTGGCTTGCAACAGGTGCACAGCCTACAGAGACAGTTGCTAAGTTATTTAAGCAGGCAGGTATTGAAAAATAATTATACTTGGGAGGTATTCAGATGAAAGATTTAGTAGAAATCATTGCAAAATCCCTAGTAGATCATCCTGAGCAAATAATTGTTACAGAGACTGAAGAAGATGATATAGTAAAAATCGAGCTTGCTGTTGCTCCGGAAGATATGGGCAAAGTAATAGGTAAGCAAGGCAGAATTGCAAAATCCATCCGTACAGTTGTAAAAGCAGCTGCTTCAAAGGGTGATAAAAAGGTAATTGTAGATATTAAATAAATACAAAGATCTTATTGCGGGGGAGTATTTTATACTCCCCTGTGTTTATAGTAATTATAGGAGATATTTGATGGAAGACAGGCTTAGAGTTGGTGTAGTAACAACAACACATGGAATAAAAGGGGAGCTTAAGGTTTTTCCTACAACAGATGATGTTAACAGGTTTAAAGAGCTGAAGAAATGCTATCTGACAAATAATAAAGAAACCTTAGAGGTTAATTGTGTTTCCTGTAAGTTTATGAAGAATATTGTAATATTAAAGTTTAAGGAATTTGATAATATTAATGATGTTGAAAGATTCAAGCAGTATGATATTCTGGTAGACAGAGCGGATGCAGTATCACTTGGAGATGGAGAGTTCTTTATTTGTGATATTATAGATGCTGATGTGTATGATGAATACGACAAATATATGGGCGTATTAACAGATATTCTTGAGACTCCTGCGAATCATGTTCTTGTTGTTACAAAGGAAGATGGAGAAGAAAAACTAATTCCTCTTATTAGGGAGTTTGTTTTTGATATAGATACCGTAAACAAACGTGTTAAGGTAAAAGATTTTGAAATGGTAGAGGCAGATTAATTATGAATTTTTATATACTGACCCTATTCCCTGAAATGGTTATGAATGGACTTAGTACAAGCATAACAGGAAGAGCAATTGAAGCAGGCATTCTTCATATTGAAGCTGTTAATATCAGGGATTTTACAAGTGAAAAGCATGGCCATGTTGATGATTATCCATATGGTGGCGGTGCTGGTATGGTTATGCAGGCAGAACCTGTCTATAAGGCATATCAATATGTTTGTGATAAGATAGGACATAAACCAACTGTAATTTATATGACACCGCAAGGCAGAACCTTTAATCAGCAGATTGCAGGTGAGCTTGCTAAGCTTAATGATATAGTTCTTTTATGTGGTCATTATGAAGGTATTGATGAGCGTGTCCTTGAGATGATTGTGGATGATTATATATCAATAGGTGATTTTGTCCTTACGGGAGGAGAACTTCCTGCCATGGCTATTGTTGATACTGTATCAAGGCTTGTACCCGGCGTACTTAATAATAATGACAGTGCTGAGATTGAAACTTTTCATGATAATTTGCTTGAGTATCCACAATATACAAGACCGGCAGAATTTATGGGTAAGAGGGTTCCGGATGTGCTTCTTTCAGGACATCACAAGAATATTGAGGCATGGAGACTTGAACAGTCACTTGAAAGAACAAAGAAACAACGTCCCGATTTATATGATAAATATTTGAGTGAGCATGGCAAAAATAATCATTCATAATTTGCAAAATCACTTGTTGTAGTATACTGCAAGTGATATACTTTACTAAGATAAAAGAAAGACATATTTATTGGCTTTTCGATATAAACATATAAGGAGATTTATACTATTATGAAGAAAAAACTTATCTTATTAGCATTAGTTACTCTTTCACTTGTGACATTTGCAGCTTGTGGAAAGAAGAAAGAGGAAGCTCCTACCTTGAAGGAGGATTTTATTGAATTGGTTCAGGTTGAGATTCCTGAGGCTGAAAAGAATGAGATTGCTATTATGACGACATATAATAATTATTTTAAGAATGGCAGTGAGATTGATACAGGTGTTCTTCTTTCGGATCTTGAGAACAATATTATTCCGAAGTATGAGGAATTCTTGAAACAGGTTCAGACTATTGAGACAGATTTTGATGAAGTAAAGGCAGTTAAGGATCAGTATTATACTGCTATGGATTATCAGCTTAAGGCGCTTAATAAGGTTAAGGATGCACTTAAGGAAGAAGAAGCTGATTATCAGGCTGAAGCAGGAGAACTTCTCAAAAAGGCTGAGGAAGAGTATGATAAGTATTTAGCTGCTGTTAATGATATTGCAATGCAGAATAATATAACTATTAAGAATTCATCAGATAGTGAAGAAACATCAGGTGAAGAAGCTTCAAGTGAAGAGAAATAGAATATTGATAAAAGAAAAGTCATTTAGCTAATTATATATATAGCTAAATGACTCTTTTATTATGTAATAGGAAAATCCTACGTATTTCCTATTACATAAAAATGCTCCGCTAAGGATGCGCACTCGCGTGATAGGAAGTCTGTCGCAAATGTGACCGCGCGTAGCGAGGAAAGCATGCAAGCGAGAATCTATTTTCTCGTATATAATCTGTATAAGTAATAATTTGAGGGTTATTATTATGAATATGGTTAGCAAGTTCACATATATTACATATCTTTTTGTTATAATTTGCATAATATAGGAGATTAACTGGGAATCCTTGGTTATTCAAATGCAGGGCAGTTCACGATATTATAGTAGAAATGGAGGATTACTTTTTATGGACGATTTAAAAATTCTTATTGTTGATGATGAGAGCAGAATGAGAAAGCTTGTTAAAGATTTTATGGTGAAAGAGGGTTATACTGTTCTTGAAGCAGGTAATGGAGAAGAAGCTCTTGATATATTTATGGATAATAAGGATATTGCATTGATAATTCTTGATATTATGATGCCTAAGATGGATGGCTGGGATACCTGCAAGGAGATTAGAAAAATCTCACAGGTTCCTGTAATTATGCTTACGGCAAAGTCAGACGAAAGAGATGAATTGCTTGGTTTTGAACTTGGAATTGATGAATATATTACAAAACCATTTAGTCCTAAGATACTTGTAGCAAGAGTTTCAGCTCTTCTTAGAAGAACCAGTGATGCAATGCAGGTTGAGAAGCTGAGTGCAGGGGGTATAAGTATGGACCTTACGGCACATCTTGTAAGTGTTGATGACAAGTATATTGAGCTTAGCTTCAAGGAATTCGAACTTCTTCAGTATTTTATTACGAATAAGGGCGTTGCATTATCACGTGAAAAGATACTTAATAATGTATGGAATTATGATTATTTTGGTGATGCCAGAACAATTGATACTCATGTAAAGAAGCTAAGAAGTAAGCTTGGAGATAAAGGTGATTATATAAAGACAGTCTGGGGTATGGGTTATAAGTTTGAGGTGGATAATGAAAGGATCGATAAAAACTAAAATTACATTATGCCTTATGGCTATTGTTGCATTTATGATTGGTCTTTCATGTCTATTATCAGTTATCTTTATTAAGAGATATTACTATAATGATATTAAGAATAAGCTTATTGATACTTATAAATCGTGTAATAGAGAATTCAGTTATAATAGGGACTATGATGAGAAGACACTTTCAACTGATGTTGTAAATGAATCAGATGCAATAATTTATATTCTTGATGCAGAGAATAATAGAATTTATACATCTGTTAATAAAGATACTACTGTCTTTGAAAATCTTAAGTTTATTGCAGAATTTCTTGGCTTAAGCAAGGACGCTAATGCTAAAAACTCTCGTATATACAGTGAAGAGATAGAACATCACAGGAATTTCAATATTCAGATTACTACTGACAAAAAGACGAATTCCAATTATTTTGATATAGTAGGATTTCTTGACAATGGTTTTATTATCATCATCAGAACCTCTGTATCAAGAGCGGATGCAACAATAAGAACAACAATTAGATTTATCTTCATTGTACTTGTCGCTGTTGCAATTATATGTTGTATATTGACATATTTCTTTAGTAATGTATTTGCAAAGCCTATTAAAAAACTTACTAAGGTAGCCTCTAGAATGACCAGACTTGATTTTGATGCCAGAGTAGACAATCCTTCAAATGATGAAATAGGCGAGCTTGCAACTTATATGAATGATCTTTCGTTTAAGCTGAAGAATACTCTTAGTGAGCTTCAACAAGCTAATATGCGTCTTCAATCAGACATTGATGAGAAAATAAAGGTGGATGAAATGAGAAAGGAGTTCCTGTCTCATGTTTCTCATGAGCTTAAGACGCCTATTGCATTAATTCAGGGATACGCAGAGGGATTAAGATATAATATTAATGATGATGAAGAAAGCAAGAATTTCTACTGCGATGTAATTATTGATGAATCGTCAAAGATGAATAAGCTTGTTAAACAGCTACTTGATTTAAATGAACTGGAATTTGGTAATATAAAAATAAGTCCGGAGATATTTGACATAAATGCACTTATTCAGAATGTAATTGATTCATCTTCAATATTAATTGATAATAGTAATTGTAAGGTTATTTTCGAGAATAATGAGCCGGTTTATGTATATGCTGATGAATTTATGATTGAGGAAATATTTACAAATTATTTTACAAATGCTCTTCATTATTGTGTAGAGAATGGAAATGTTAAGATATGGACTGCTAAAGCAGTATATGATGAGCCTTTTAGTATTTCTGATAAAGGTATCATTACAGGTAATATCAGAGTATTCGTTTATGATCAGGGACCTACTATTCCGATAGATGAGCTTGATAAGATATTTATTAAGTTTTATAAGGTTGATAAGGCAAGAACAAGAGAATATGGAGGTAGTGGAATAGGTCTTTCGATAGTAGCTGCATCCATGCAGGCTCATAATAAAACATATGGTGTATATAATGTTGATGATGGTGTAGTATTTTATTTTGATTTGGATATTATTTCTCCGATATGTGATGATAAATAATAATGCAAAAGCCCATTATATTGTAAAAAATAATAATAAATATCAATATATTGTAAAATATGTATTTTCAAAAAGGAACTTTTAAGATATAATTTCTAAAGGTTTCTTTTTGTTAGTTTATGGAATTATGACAAATAATTTGAAATGGAGTAATAATATGTCGTATAGTGCTAAAAACATTGAAGTATTAAAGGGTTTAGAGCCGGTTAGATTAAGACCCGGTATGTATATTGGTAATACAAACAGAAGTGGTCTTAATCATCTTATTCAGGAGTTAATTGATAACTCGGTTGATGAGCATTTGGCCGGATATTGTAAGAATATATCTGTTAGCATAAATGAAGATGGCTCTGCTACTGTATCTGATGATGGAAGAGGTGTTCCTGTTGATATTCATGAGACAGAAGGAATTCCGGCAGAGCGAGTTGTATATACAGTTCTTCATGCAGGTGGTAAGTTTAACAGTTCAACATATAAGATAAGCGGTGGTCTTCATGGAGTTGGTTCTGCAGTTGTAAATGCACTTTCAAGAAAGCTTATTGTAGATGTTGCCAGAGACGGATATGTTTATCATGATGAATACGAGTATGGCGTTCCTGTAATTGAGCTTGAAGATGGAATGCTACCTAAGACAAAGATTCGTGAAAAGAGGACAGGTACAACTGTTACTCTGTATCCGGATGATACAATATTTGAAACAGTTAAATTCAAAGCGGATGCAATTAAACAACGAATCAAGGAGACTGCTTATCTTAATCCGGAACTCACGATTACCTTTCATAATAAGAGGGATGGACAAGAGCCAATAGTGTTCCATCAGCCCGGGGGACTTTCAGCATTTGTAGAGGATATTTCAGAAGGTCTGACACACACTTCTCCTGTCGTAGCAATATCAGGGGAAAAGGATGGAATTGAAGCAGATATCGTATTTCTTATGACCGAAGATGGCGAGGAAAACATAATTGGATTTACAAATAATATAACTAATCCGGAAGGTGGTACTCATGTTACCGGATTTAAGTCAGGATTTGCAAAGCTTATTAATAATTATGCAAGAAATGAACTTGGTCTTCTAAAAGATAAGGATACTAATCTAAGTGGTGCTGATATTCGTTCAGGTATGCAGGCAATTATATCTGTTAAGCACCCTGATCCACAGTTTGAAGGACAGACAAAGACAAAGCTTTCAAATACTGATGTAACTAAAGCAGTTGATGATATTGTGAAAGAGCAGCTTACAGTATATTTTGATAGAAATTATGAGGTTCTTAAGGATATAGCAGATAGAGCTGTTGCTTTATCTAAGAAAAAGGCACTTGAGAAATCAAAGATTAATATTAATAAGTTTTCATTTGAAGGAAATGGTAAGCTTGCTAAGCAGGAGTCAAATGATGCCTCAAAATGTGAGATTTTTATTGTTGAGGGAGATTCTGCGGGAGGCTCTGCAAAGACAGCCAGAAATAGAAAATATCAGGCTATTTTGCCACTTAGAGGAAAAATTCTTAATGTGGAAAAGAAACCTGTATCAAAGGTACTTGAGAATGCTGAAATTAAAGCACTGATTAATGCCTTTGGATGCGGCTTTATGCAGGGATATGGTAATGACTTTGATATTACAAAGCTAAATTATGACAAGATTATTATTATGACAGATGCGGATGTCGATGGTGCACATATTGCTACATTGTTGCTTACATTTTTCTATAGATTTTTCCCTGAGCTTATTAATGAGGGGCATATTTATATAGCAATACCTCCTCTATACAGAGTTGGTGAAGGAAAGAATATCAAATATTTATATTCTGATGAAGAACTTTCTAAATATCGTAAAACACATACAAGCAAGTTTACAATTCAGCGTTATAAAGGTCTTGGTGAGATGGATGCTGATCAGCTTTATGAGACAACTATGAACCCTGAGACAAGATTACTTAAACAGGTTTCTATTAATAGCCGTGTAGAAGCAAATCAGCTTACCCAGACACTTATGGGAACTGAGGTTGCACCAAGAAGAGAGTATATTGAAAACCATAGTATGGATGCAGTACTTGATATCTAGTTAATTTTACTATTGTATATGACTGCTATATAAAAAGGAGATAACATGGCGGAAAAAATATTAAATGTAGATTATGAAAGTGAAATGGGACAATCATATGTTGATTATTCTATGAGCGTTATAACTGAAAGAGCCCTTCCTGATATCAGAGATGGCTTAAAGCCTGTTCAGCGAAGAATTCTTTATTCACTTGATGGTCTTGCAGGCTCTGATAAGCCTCACAGAAAATGTGCAAGAATAGTTGGTGATACCATGGGTAAGTTTCATCCTCATGGTGACAGTTCTATTTATGAGGGCTTGGTTAACCTTGCCCAGAACTGGAAGCTTCCGATACCACTTATCGATCCTCATGGAAACTTCGGCTCTGTAGATGGATCAGGTGCAGCAGCAATGCGATATACTGAGGCTAGAATATCTAAATATACAGAAGATGTATGCATGAAGGATTTGCCATATTTTAAGGACCAGTTTATTCCTAACTTTGACGGAACAGAGACTGAACCAACATTTTTACCTTTTCAGGTACCTAATATATTAGTAAGCGGCTCAACCGGTATTGCAGTAGGTATGGCAACTAATATACCTACTCATAATCTTGGTGAGGTAATAGATGCAACTATTATGTATTTGAATAATCCCGATGTACCGCTTGAGGATTTGATGGAGGTTATGCAGGGACCGGATTTTGCAACAGGTGGAATAATTAATGCATCTAAGGAAGATTTACTTAGGGTATATGAAACCGGTCTTGGCAAGATAAGAGTTCGTGGTAAGGTTGAAGTAAGAGATATTGGTTATGGAAGAAAGAGCATATGTGTAACTGAGATTCCGTTTACCATGATTGGAGGTACTGCAAAGTTCCTTGATACAGTTGCTGAGCTTACAAGAAACAGAGAGCTTCCTGCTGTTGTTGATATAGCAGACAGAGGAGATAAGACAGGCGAATGTCTTTGTATCGATGTTAAAAAGGGTACATCTGATGAAGAAATTCAGAATATAATAAATATTCTTTATAAGAAGGCTGGACTTGAGGACACATTTGGTGTAAATATTAATTGTATTAATAATGGAAAGCCTGAGGTCATGGGTCTTAAGAGAATACTTTCAATATATTCAGATTTTAAGTATGGTCTTTATACTACAAAGTATAAAAAGCTTCTTGATGCTGAGGAAGATATTCGTGAGATAAAGACAGGACTCTTAACAGCAGTTGATTGTATTGATCTTATAATAGAGATACTTAGAGGAAGCTCTAAGGTTGCTGATGCAAAAGCATGTCTTATGAATGGTGATACATCAAAAATTAAATTCCGTTTTAAAGGCTCTGAGGCAGATGCCAGATTCCTTTGTTTTACTGAAAAACAGGCAGATGCAATTCTTGCTATGCGACTTCAGAAGCTTATCGGTCTCGAGATTAATGCTCTAAAGAAGGAGCTTGCCGATGCTGAAAAGCATATTAAGGAGTATAATAAGCTTCTATCTAGTAAATCAGCAATGACTGAAAAGATGATAGAAGATATGCTGGCAATAAAAGATAAATATGCAATTCCGAGAAAAACAAAGATTGCATATTATGGTGAGGTTGCTATAAAGAAGGCTGAGGTAGTTGCATCTGAGGTTGCAGTTCTTCTTGACCGTTTCTACTACATCAAGGTGGTTGATGGCAATGTATATGATAAGAATATTGAACAGATAACAAGAGATTACAGATTTGCATTTAAATGTCAAAATATAGAGAGAATTGCGATATTTGCTGATAATAATCAGGTCTATACTGTTAAGGTTTCAGATATTATTAAGCTTCAGGCTAAGAAGAATACTTCTAAATCAAAATCTGGTGGTAATGGTATAATAGGAAGACTTGCTGATAAGGGTATTCAGATATTTGAGTTCTGTAATATGAATGGTGATGAGAACATTCTTTATATGGGTTGTATTGAACAGTTTGTAAGCGGAAAGCTATTATTTGCAACAAAAACAGGTATGGCAAAGCTTGTTGATGGAAGTAATTTTGACATTACAAGAAAGGCTGCAACAGCATCTAAGCCGGGTGAAGAGATGGTATACATCGGTGCAGTAGAAGATAATGAATTTATAATTGCAAGAACTGAGAAAGGTTATTATATTCGAGTTGCCATATCAGAGATTCCTGAAAAAGGAAAAGGTGCAGGCGGTGTTAAGCTTATTTCGCTTACTCCGGGAGATAGTGTTGAATCAATTTATGTTGGAAGTACAAAGGACAGCTTCCAAATTGATAATACTGAGATAATATTTACAAGAATAAAGGCAGCTAAACGAGGTGCTAAAGGAACAAAACTCAGACTATAACTAACATGGAAGGATAATTATTATGATATCTATTATTGATTATGATGCAGGTAATATTAAAAGTGTTGAGAAGGCATTTGAATATTTGGGAGAAAAAGCTGTCATAACAAGAGACAGGGATATTATTTTATCCAGCGATAAAGTAGTACTTCCGGGAGTTGGAAACTTTGGGGATGCCATGGACAAGATCCGTGAGTATAAGCTTGAAAATGTAATATATGATGTAATAGATAAGAAAACGCCATTTCTTGGTATTTGCCTTGGCTTACAGCTTCTATTTAAGACAAGCGATGAGAGCCCTAATGCAACAGGACTTGGTATCTTAGATGGTAAGATTTTGCGAATCCCTGATGCAGATGGACTTAAGATACCACAGATAGGCTGGAATTCATTGAAGGTTAATCCTAAGGCAAGATTATTCAAGGGATTACCGGAGAATCCATATGTATATTTTGTTCACTCATATTATCTTAAGGCTGAACATGAAGAAGATGTAGCTGCATCAACCTTCTATAGTGTTGATATTCATGCTTCCGTTGAACGTGATAATGTATTTGCATGTCAGTTCCATCCGGAGAAGAGCTCTGATGTCGGACTTAAGATACTTCAGAATTTCATTTCTATTTAATATATCGGAGGAAGAAAAATGCATACAAAAAGAATAATTCCATGTTTAGATGTTAAAAACGGAAGAGTTGTTAAAGGTATTAATTTTGTAAATCTTATTGATGCAGGTGATCCTGTCGAAGTAGGAGCAGCCTATAATAAAGCCGGGGCGGATGAACTTGTATTTCTTGATATAACAGCATCTTCAGACCAGAGAAATATAGTTGTTGATATGGTAAGACGTGTAGCAGAAACTATATTTATTCCATTTACAGTAGGTGGAGGAATTAGAACTGTTGATGATTTCAAGGTAATACTACGTGAGGGCGCTGATAAAGTATCTGTAAACTCTGCAGCAATTGACAATCCAAATCTTATTGCAGAAGCAGCAGACAAATTCGGAAGCCAGTGTGTAGTACTCGCTATTGATGCAAAAAGACGTGAAGATGGCTCAGGCTGGAACATCTATAAGCATGGCGGCAGAATTGATTGTGGAATAGATGCCGTAGAATGGGCTATGAGAGCTGTAGAACTCGGTGCAGGCGAAATACTCCTTACAAGTATGGACTGTGATGGAACAAAAGCAGGCTATGATATAGACCTTACAAGAACAATCTCTGAAAATGTAAACGTTCCTGTAATAGCATCAGGTGGTGCAGGCACTAAAGAACACTTCTATGACGCACTTACTGCCGGCAAAGCAGATGCAGCGCTTGCAGCCTCGCTTTTCCACTATAAGGAGCTTGAGATAGCAGACCTTAAGAACTACCTTAAAGATAAAGGAATTCCGATGAGGGTATAATTATCACATATTTTATGTTGTTGGAGGGAACAAAATGAAATGTACTAAATGTAACAATGAAATGGAATTAGGTTACATTCAATGCAGAGATGGCGTATATTGGAGCAAAAATAAACGTTTACTTTCAGCAGTATGCCTTTCACCTGATGCAATACCATTAAGTGGAGTATTTGAAGGCGGAACAGTAGAAGCATACAATTGTCAAACCTGCAAACAGATAATAATCAAATATTAACAAAAAATGCCGGTCAGAAATGACCGGCATTTTTTTGTACTATATAATTATTTCATTTTCTTATTAGCGGCAGCCAGCATAAGCTTAATACGGTTAATCTGGTTGACCTCTGATGCACCCGGGTCGTAATCCACAGCAACTATATTTGCATCAGGAAATGCTTCTCTAAGATGTTTTATTACGCCTTTACCAACAATGTGGTTAGGAAGACATGCAAATGGCTGCGCACATACGATATTTGCTGCACCGCTGTTAATAAGCTCTATCATTTCACCTGTTAAGAACCAGCCCTCACCTGTTTGATTACCAATTGATACAAATGGCTTTGCATATTCAGCAAGCTTGCTGATATGAGTAGGTGCTTCAAAACGCTTACTTGCCTTTAAAGCATCCTTGGCAGGCTTTCTCATATGCTCAAGAAAAGCTATTCCGGCATTACTTATTACAGCACTTTTCTTTGTTTTGCCAAGGAATTCATGCTTATAATTGTTATTGTAGAAGCAGTACATAAAGAAATCAAGTAAATCAGGCATAACTGCTTCAGCACCTTCGCTTTCAAGAAGCTCAACAAGGTGATTGTTTGCAGAAGGAAGGAATTTTACAAGGATTTCTCCTACAATACCGACTCTTGGCTTCTTAATATCAAGAAGTGGGAGAGTATCGAAATCATGTACAATGCCCTGTATGTTTTTCTTAAATACTGCAGTGCTTCCTGTTTTTCTAAGGCTATCCTGACATATCTTTCTCCATTTGTCGTGGAGTGCATTTGCTGAGCCTTTAACCTTCTCATAAGGTCTTGTCTTATAGAGACATCTCATAAAGACATCACCATATATAATAGCCTGCATTGCACGCTTTAAAATCTTGTAGTTGATAGGGAAGCCTGAGTTTTTCTCAAAGCCCTGTGCTGATAGTGCAATAACAGGAATCTGACCATAACCGGCCTTAGAGAGAGCTCTCCTAATAAATCCTACATAGTTAGTCGCACGGCAGCCTCCGCCTGTCTGGCTCATAATTACTGCAAGCTTATTTACATCATATTTACCTGAGGTTACAGCGCTCATGAGCTGTCCTACTACAATAAGAGAAGGATAGCAGGCGTCATTATTTACGTATTTTAATCCTACATCGATTGTTTCTTTTGTTGCATCAGGAAGAATCTCTATATTAAGACCCATACATTCAAAGGCTGGTGCAAGTAAATCAAAATGAATAGGTGACATCTGTGGTGCAAGAACTGTATAATCCTTCATCATATCCTTCGTAAACTCAATCCTATTAATTGAGCTTGAGGATGGACATGTCTTGTAGTTCTGTTCGCGTCTTACATTTACGGCACTTATTAAAGAACGAATTCTTATTCTTGCAGCGCCAAGATTACTTACCTCATCTATCTTAAGCACAGTATATATCTTGCCTGATTTTGAAAGAATATCATTTACACAATCAGTAGTTACGGCATCAAGACCACAACCGAACGAGTTAAGCTGTATAAGCTCTAGGTTGTCGCAGGTTTTAACGTAATTTGCTGCTTTATAGAGTCTTGAATGGTACATCCACTGATCAGATACGATAAGTGGTCTGTCTACCTGACCTAAGTGTGCAATTGAGTCTTCTGTTAATACTGCAATCTTATATGAATTAATAAGCTCAGGTAAGCCATGATTAATCTCAGGGTCAATATGATATGGACGTCCTGCAAGAACAATGCCGAGCATATCATTATCGTTAATGTATCTGAGAGTTTCTTCGCCCTTTTCACGAATATCCTGCTTAACCTTTTCGGCTTCGGCATATGCAGCTTTAACGGCTATAGCAATTTCATCCATTGTTACATCGTAATGCTTAACCATTTCTCTATGAAGTCGCTTTATTAGTGCGTCCTCGTTATCAAGAGCTACAAATGGTCTGATAAATGTAATCTCTTCTGACTTGAGCTCTTCCATGTTATTCTTTATGTTTTCTGCATATGATGTAACAATAGGACAGTTATAGTGGTTATTAGCGTCAGGAGTTTCATTCATCTCATATGGTACACAAGGGTAGAAGATGGATGTAAGTCCCTGCTTTAACAGCCACATAACATGACCGTGTGATATCTTGGCAGGATAACATTCTGATTCGCTTGGAATTGATTCAATACCAAGGCTGTAAATATCTCTGGATGATTTTGGAGATAATACAACTGAGAATCCAAGCTTTGTAAGGAATGTATACCAGAAAGGATAGTTCTCGTACATATTAAGAACTCGTGGCACACCAATAGTTCCTCTTTTAGCCATATCTGGTGGAAGAGGAGTATAATCAAACATTCTATTTAATTTATATTCAAATAAGTTAGGAATATTGTCAGCATTTTTCTTGAGGCCGACACCCTTTTCACATCTGTTTCCTGTTATAAAACGTCTTCCATTAGAGAATTTATTAATTGTAAGAAGACAGTTATTTGTGCATCCTTTGCATCTTGTCATTGATGTTTCGTAAGTAAGCTTGCTGATTTCATCTATTGAAAGCATAGATGTCTTATAGCCTTCTTTATATTTGCTCTTTGCAATAAGGGCAGCTCCAAATGCACCCATAATTCCCGATATATCAGGACGAATTGCTTCTCTGCCTGAAATAACCTCAAATGATTTGAGGACAGCATCGTTATAGAATGTACCACCCTGAACTACAACATGCTCGCCTAAATCCTTAGGATCAGTAAGCTTTATTACCTTAAGAAGGGCATTCTTTATTACAGAATATGCAAGTCCTGCTGAAATATCAGCAACTGATGCTCCTTCCTTCTGAGCCTGTTTTACTTTAGAGTTCATAAAAACGGTACAACGGGAACCAAGATCAATAGGGTTCTTAGCAGTAACGGCAATTTTAGCAAAATCAGCAATTTCATAATTAAGAGATTTGGCAAAGGTTTCGATAAATGAACCACAGCCTGAAGAGCATGCTTCATTAAGCATAACATTGTCAACAACCTTATTCTTAATCTTGATGCACTTCATATCCTGACCGCCAATATCAAGAATACAGTCAACCTCAGGATCAAAGAATGCTGCTGCTGTATAATGTGCTATTGTTTCAACCTCACCGAAGTCAAGCATAAGTGCCTGCTTTATCAAAGCCTCACCATAACCGGTAGAGCAGGAGGCGGCAATAACAGCATCCTTTGGAAGTATTTCATATATTTCTTTAATTGCTCTTATGGTTGTGTTTAGTGGGCTTCCGTTATTACTGCTATAAAAGTCATATAACAGCTCACCTTCAGAACCTACAAGTGCAACCTTTGTTGTTGTAGAACCGGCATCTATACCAATAAAACAATTACCTTTGTAATTATTTATATCACCACGATGTACTTTGTATCTGTTATGTTCCTCCTTGAAGCTTTCATATGCCTCTTCGCTTTCGAAAAGAGGAGCTAGTCTTTCTACATCTACAGCTAATTTTAGCTCCTTAGAAAGTGTCTCAGAAAGCTCTGAAAGATTATTTGTAACATCTTCCTTTGATGTAAGTGCTGCACCGACTGCTGCAAATAAGTGAGAGTGGCCGGGATCAATAACAGCATCATCTGTAAGATTTAATGTTCTGATAAATGCATTTTTAAGCTCAGGAAGGAAGTGGAGCGGACCTCCAAGAAATGCAACATTTCCTTTGATTGGCTTACCACATGCAAGTCCTGAAATTGTCTGGTTTACAACAGCCTGAAAAATAGACGCAGCAAGATTAGGCTTTGTTGCACCTTCATTTATAAGAGGCTGGATATCTGTTTTTGCAAAAACACCGCATCTTGCGGCAATAGGATATATCGTATCGTAATCTTTAGCATAATCATTAAGTCCTGTTGCATCAGTTTGAAGAAGTGCTGCCATCTGGTCGATAAAAGAGCCTGTACCACCTGCACAAACACCATTCATTCGCTGCTCAATGCCATTTGTAAAGTATATGATTTTTGCATCTTCACCACCCAGCTCAATTGCTACATCTGTCTTAGGAGCATAGTCCTGTAATGCTTCTGAAACACATACAACCTCCTGGGTAAAAGGAACTCCGATAAGGTTTGCAAGTGCAAGTCCGCCTGAGCCTGTAATACATGGATGAACAGAAGTATCTCCAAGTTCCTCTATAGCTTCATCAATAAGAAGCTTAAGTGTTTCTTTGATATTAGCATAGTGTCTCTTGTAATCTGAAAAAAGAATATCATGCTCTTCGTTCAAAACAGCAACCTTTACTGTTGTTGAACCGATATCAATTCCTAATGTGTACATAAAATAAAACCTTCCAATTTCTTATTATTTATCTTTATTAATCGTAAATAGATATATTATGTCATAATTATTCCTTAAACTATTTTATTATAGAGTACCATTTTGCAAAAAACAACATTTTTATAAAAACTTTACATATACAATTTGTTTATGTCTTATTGAACAAAATATCATAGAGTGAATATATTGTTGTATAGGAAAAAATAAAGGAAGAAATTATATGAATCAGAATTTTGAAAAATGTAATGGTATTATACATGTAGTAAAAAAAGGAGATACACTATATAAGATTTCAAGAATGCATAATGTGAATCTTAGCGATATAATTTCAGCTAATCCATATGTTAATGTATATAATATGCAGGTGGGCGAAGAAATCTGTGTTCCTGTTCAGGGTGGATGCGCTGAGCTTACCTATACAGTTAAGGAAGGAGATACATTTGAGGATGTAATGAGAAATCTTGGCACCGATCCTGATGACTTATTCAGGTTAAATCTTGATCTGTACAAGGTGATGCTTACACCCGGTATGGTTATTAAGGGAACCTGCGAAGAATATGGAATTATGCCATATAATGAAGAATAATATAAAATATAGCTTATATTGGGGCAGTTTAGCAAAACTTAACTAATTATTGTGTTGTAAACTTTTGCTTTCTATTATATAATTTCTGAAGCAGGTATTATGCCGGATTATTTCGTTAATCCGGCATAAGTGAAATGGAGATAATTAATTATGGGCTTTATGGATAGAATGCAAAGAAAATTTGGGAGATTTGCTATCAGAAATCTCTCTTTATATCTTATTATAGGTTATGCAATAGGTTACTTATTATATATGTTTGCACCTGATGTATTAGCTTATCTTACACTTGTTCCTCAAGAAGTAATGAGAGGTCAGGTATGGCGCCTTTTTACATGGGTTATTACACCTCCGGGTGGAATAAGCATTTTTGTAATAATTATGCTGTTTTTTTATTACAGCATTGGAACACAGCTCGAAAGAACTATGGGACCGTTTCTTTATAATATTTATATCTTCGGCGGCATGATTGTAACCATGATTGGTACTATGTTGACATATATTTTGTGTCATTATGTATTTAATATTGCTGATGAAGTTACAGCCGGTGTAGATTATAATCTTATAAGGAATATACCTTCAGTTTATTTTGAAGGCTCCGGAGGCAGTATATCAGCTTTTTACCTTCCGCCGTTTTGTGTTACAACGCAGTATATTCTGCTAACTATTTTTCTTGCAATAGCTGTCTGCTATCCTGATATGACTGTGCTTTATGCAATGATAATTCCTATTAAGATGAAGTGGCTGTCTATATTATATCTTGTGCTTGCAGCTTATGAGTTTAAGATGACATACACAATTATTGGACGAGCAACTATTGTACTGTCGTTACTAAGCTTTATTATATTTTACTTTAGCACAAAGAACTTTAGACGTTTTTCACCTAAACATATTAAACGAAAACGGGCTTATACAAAGCAAGTTAAGGTTAACAAAGCTGAGAATGTTACACATAAATGTGCGGTGTGTGGAATTACGGATAAGGATAATCCTAATTTGCAGTTCAGGTATTGTTCGAAGTGTAAAGGTAATAAGGAATACTGTAGTGACCATTTGTTTACACATACTCATGTGTAGCTTGAGTAAACTATTTAAAAATATAGTAATATTGGAGAAAAGATATGTACAATGATGAGAAGAAACTAATAACAGATATACAGAGAAAGAAGGATTTAGAAGCAAATCTTGCGAGACTTGCAGATAAGGTATATATATCTGATTTTGAGTATGCATGCCATAAGTTTACGCTTAATTATTTTACTGTACAAGAGATGCTTGCAGATAAGGATATTGCAGATGACCCATATATATATGAATGCATTCTTGCAATTAATAAGCTTACAGAAAAATATGTTATTTTAGATGCTAAGGATTGTGAAGAATCTGATATCGCTTTAATTAATGAGATGCGTAATAAGGTAACATCTAAGATGAAGGTTCTTACATCATATACAGATGCATTTGAATTATATGAATATATACTAAATAGAAAAGAATTCAATTTTACTGAGAATGAAAATCCTGAATTTGAAGAAGAATTTGCTGAGTTTGATGCTGAGGAATTTGCTAATGAAATATTCAACTTCATATTCTGTGATAATGATAAGGTTACCATTAATGCAAAGATTCAGCAAATGATAGGCCAATTGCCATTTCGTATGACAAAGAATAAATTCTATGATATCCTCGGACAGACTCTTACAATATATAATGGTCTTGAAAGAGGTGCTGTTAATGAATTTGCTGATTCGGTGAGAACAACAGCATTAATCATGTTGCCTGATGGCTTTGAAACAGAATATACTTCATTACACGATGCACTTTGTATTCTTAAAGAAGCAGATTATTCAGAACTTAGTTATGATGATTATAGAAAACTTATGACGACATTAGATGGAAGCTCTAGGTTTATTAATTCAATTGTATCTGATTATATGATGGTTATGGAGATTATTAATGATCTTTATACAATGATGCTTTCATGTAAGGTAAAGGGCAGCTTATCTGATGGCTGCAAGAGAGCTGTTAAGGTAATTGCCGGTGTATACGCTGCTATTAGTGAGGATAGGGAAATATCTGGTGATATATATGATTTGCTTATGTCAGTTGAAGGTCTCCAGGAGGAAGCAGGAGAACACAAGCTAATGCTTGAGTCAGCTGTGTATGAGATAAATAATTCATTTTCAACAGAAATAATGCAATATGGATATAGCAATATGTATAGATCGATAGATGTTATGGATAAACTTCTTTCAGGAAGCTTATTTGTAGATATTGAGAATCTTTCGACATATGATACTATGCCTGCTGATTCTGAATATATAATTGCTGTAAAGGATAAGCTTGTAAATGAATTCGCTGAGTTATTTGCAACAAATAATATGATATTTAACAGAGCAGTTATGGCTAAAATATTATCAAATATTCCGGTATACTTTAATAGTCAACAGGAGATAAAGGAATATATTGAGCATTCTCTTGTTCATTGCAGCAATATTAGTGAGCTCAAAGCGAGCTATATTGTGATACGTGAGTTGATGTATGTATAGATTACAAGCAGGTGATTAGATGATAATTGATAAACAGCTTTATGTTGGCGGTCTTCCGGATCGCGGCGTTATAAGGTTGATTAAAAAAATTAAAAAGTTTAAACCGTGCGCTAGTACTTACATTATTACATTGCCTTTGAGCCTTGAAGGCATGCTTGAAATATATAATGCTAATGAGCTTAGACAGCGCAGGTACATGCAGATGGAGGATAGGATACATATTGTTGGAATTGCACCTTCTAAGAGAATTGCTGTATATCTCGTTCGGGATATAATAGATGATATATATAGGAAGACAGGAGGCTTTGATGTTAATTCCTATTTTTCAACAGACAGTTAGTATCCACAGGTAGATTATGAGTTAGGAGAGATATTATGCTTCATATACTCTTATTAATTCTGAAAATATTACTAATAACTGTTTTGGTACTTATCGGATTAGCTGTTTTACTGCTAATAATTATTCTTTGTGTTCCTGTAAGGTATAGGGTATATGCACAAAAACATGAATCAATATTAGCAAAGGTCAAGGTTTCCTTTCTTGGATTTGTATTATGCTTTAAAGGCTTATATGATGAGAATGGATTTAATTATAAGCTTAAAACCTTTGGTGGGACGCTTATGGAAAGTAACAATGGAATATCCGATAATACAGATGGTAATAATAATCAGGTAGATGAGCCAAAAGAGAAGAAAC
>JAEDHX010000099.1 GCA_016296785.1 Coprococcus sp.
GATGGGCTGGGTTGCCCGAAAATAAAGGAAAGTTGAGAGCAAACACGAAAAACTTTCAGTTTATCAATGCGGTGCCCATTCGCATTTCGCTTGCGCTGCATGCTCATGTCGCGCTATGCATCCAGTTTGTGTGTATTAAAAACAGAATATCTGTCCGACATAAAAGAGGTTAGATGCTAGTATAATATCAAGAAGGTGCTACCGATAGACGGTTAGCCTTGATATTTTTGTGTCTTATCATTGCTCTTAGAACCAACGGTATAACCAAGAGCAAAGCAAGTAATACATAAGCTGATAATGGCTATAAAAAAATCCGTATAGTGATAATACAATTCGTAAAGATCCATTTTTCTATAGATGTGATGGTGGGCTGTGCTTTGACTACTTAAAAGCATGTGAAGAGAGGATATATGAAAAGAGAGCAGAAAAGAGTGGCTTTGATAAACCAGAAAATTTTGCGATAATGCGAAAATTGTCATCATGGCATCTGGGATTTGTGATAAAATTAATCATGAGAAAGGCACCACCATTTTATTACTATAATCAATTTGCAACGAAAGTGGAAGAGCTGTGGCAGTCGTTGATGCAGGAATATCTTACATTTTCCAAGCAGTCAGTTTTATTAAGAGCTAATAATAGTGGGCATTATATTCACTTGACAGATTTTGAAGTAATTATGCAGGCATTGCGCAGGAATATTCCTGAGCTTAAGGAACATGAACGAATAGATATATAATATTTTGTAGGTAATTAATTATGACAGAACAACTCCAAGAATTGGAGCAGCCCACTAGTATTGTAGTTATATGAAATTTGATGGGTAAACTAGCTGGGAAATCATGAATGTAGGGCTGGAAAGGCCCACCAGTATAGATACTACATGAAGAATGGTGGGTAAGCTTCCGGGTTAACAATTATGCACAGACAACAAGCATCCGATTGGAGAATTTGAATGAGCAGGCAATTAAAATATTGGATTATCAGCGAGGAGGACTGTTGTTCAATTATGATTTTGCACCAAATATTGAATAATGAAGTGGCTAAAAGGTATTTACACTATTGGTCAAAAATTGTATAATTTATAAGAGTTTTTATGATTTAAAATATTTGTCATAAACTGTTATATTGAGGAGGTTGGGTTATGTATGATAATAAGAATATGTTAGAGTGGCTTGGATATTTTGCAGACAAGATGGATGTAAGTCCGGAGAAGATAAAGATGCTTAATATTTGTGGCAGACAGAAGAATGTAGTGCCTACTATTGACACTCATAAGCGTGTACTTATATTTGCAAATGAAAGTCACGAGGATTTATTTTACAGTCTTTGGGAGAAGGGCTTTGGCGAGTATGAGATGTGGTACGCAGAGGGCACATCTACAGATACAGAGGTTGTTAATACAAAGATTCAGAACGTACTTAATAAGAAGATAACCGGACCTACAGTAATTTTCATTGTAAATGAGAAGACAAGAGAATCAGTAAGATATGGTATGAAGAATGATGCATTTACTTCAGGTGCAGTTCATTACGTGGGAAATGAGATTCGTGCCGTCATCATGAGTATCCTTGGAGTTGATACGCATGATACGATTCTTGCATTAATGGCAGAAAGTATCGTTATTGAAGCTGCCATTACAGCAAGCGAGGGAACAATAATTGCTGTAGAGCCTGACCTTGGTTCCCGTCGTTCCATGGAAGAGAATGTAGATAAGTTTGGCGTTCATAATGTCCAGATAATTTCTGACCTTAGTGAGGAATCATTAAAGAATATTCCTGTTCCAAGACTTGCATTTATAGTTGCTAATCATTACCTTGAGTCAGATATTGAACGTCTTCTTAAGATTAATCCTAATATGCAGTTTGTAATTTACACATTAGATTTGGGAATACTTGCCCAGACAAAGATTATTTTCGATAAGCTTGGCATCAGGAATATGGAGGCAATCCAGATATCCGTATCAAAAACTAATAAGGATAATGTGTTTGTTGCACAGCCTTCGCCATGGCTTATTACAGGTGGTATAGAATAGTTTTTTCCTGATATGGAGGGAATATAATTATGTTGAGATTTGTATTTGTAATAATATCATGTATATTCCTAATCATGTATTATGTACCAAAGATGTCGCATTATGCACGTCATCCGGAGAAGTATGATGATTATACATGTTATAAGATGGCCCGCGTAATGTGTGAGCATATCCGAAAAAGAGGCAGAATAGTAACGATAGCATCAGGAATGGAGAAGCTGCCAAAGGACGGCGGATATATTATGTATGCTAATCATCAGGGCAAATATGATGCGCTGGGACTAATATTGTCGCATGATAATCCATTTACATTTGTAATGGATGCAAAGCGCTCTAAGATGTTTATTGCTGACCAATTCTGTGATCTTTTGAGAGCGAAGAGACTGGATAAAGAGGACATAAGACAGCAGGTTCAGGTGATAAATGAAGTGGCTACAGAGATTGCTGCCGGAAGACGATATTTGCTATTTCCTGAAGGCGGATATGATCATAACCACAACACTCTTAATGAGTTTAGTGCGGGGAGCTTTAAGATAGCACAGAAGGCAAAATGCCCTATCGTTCCTGTTGTATTATTCGATTCCTTCAAGCCATTTGAGGGCAAATCCTTAAAAAAAGTCATTACACAGCTTGCATTTCTTGATCCAATACCATATGAGAGTATTGCTCAAATGAAGACATCTGAAATACGTGATATGGTTGTAGAATTAATAGATGATAAGCTAAAGAGCATGACGACTATGAATGATTGGTAGCAGGTACTATGAATAAGAATGACAAGAAGAGAATAAATAATAGTGATAATGATATTCAGCCTAATAAGATGCGGACCGCAATTATTTCCACGGTAGTAGTATGTATAATTCTCGTATGTGGAATATTTGGTGGATTCTATATAGGATTTGTACATAGCTGTAACAGCATAGCAAAAAAGGCTGTAGCTGTATACGAATCCGGAACAGGTGAAGACCTGAAGGGGCTTATTGCACCGGGCTATGTTAAGCACTGCGAGGAAACATTTAGCTCGATGTCTGTTGCCGGAATGCAGCAGAGCCACATAAACGATTTTAGATCTCTTGTGTATGACAAGGTAGGAGAAGTAAAATCAATAAAAGCAGAGAGAGACGCCATATTAACCATAAGCAATGTGTCTGATTTAGCAGGTGAATTTGCAGAGTATGGGGTAAATGGTGTAACAAAATACAGATGCGTTAAGATGACATGGCATGTTGTTGGCGATAAAGGAGAGACGGATGCTAAGGCAAATGTATATGTTCTTAAGTGTAACGACGGATGGTATCTGGATTTTGTAGAATTTGAAAGTGAGGCAAAGTAGTATTATGGGTAATGATTTAAACAACAATTTCGATGAAGAATTGGAACAGGACACAACGGTATTAGTTGGAAATAGCTTGAGAAATACAAGCGCAAATGCTAATCCACAGAATTTAAGTGGCTTTCAGCAGCCGGCATATCAGCAGGCAGGTCAGCAGGCAGGTCAGCAGGCAGATCAGCAGATATACGGTCAGAATATGCTGGGGCAGATGAACCCTCAGGCGGGCTATCAGCAGGCGTACGGCCAAAATATGCAGGGACAGGGAAACCCACAGGCAGGCTATCAACAGGGAGGCTATCAGCAGGCGTATGGCCAGAATATGCAGGCAGCAGGCGCACAGGGACAGATGAACCCACAGGCAGGTTATCAGCAGGGAGGTTATCAACAGGCATACGGTCAGAATATGCAGGGACAGATGAATCCACAGACAGGCTACCCACAGGCAGGTTATCAGATGCCGGCTAAAAACGGCGGTCAGGGCGGATTTATGAATTTTATTAAGAAATATAAGCTTCCAATTATTATTGGGGGATCAGCACTTGTTGTTATCATTGCAATATTAATTGTTTGCATGTGCACATTAAGAAATGGTAAGGGAAGTCCGGAAGGAGTAGCTAAGGCATTTACTAAGTCATTTGAGAAGCATGATGAGAAGAAAATGTTTAAGCTTTTTGATAAGAAGATGATTGAATATGCCATAGAGGAAGAAGACACCGATAAAGAGGAAATGCTTGAAAATATCGAGGATGCACTTGATAGTTTTGAAGATTATATTGATAATAAAGATGTAGGAGAAATCAAAAAGATTAATTGTGAAATAAAAAAGGTTAGAGAAAAAAGAGGCTCAGATTTTAAAGATATACAGGAAGACTTTGAAGATGATTATGATTTAGAAATCGACGGCTATGCTGTTGTTTATCTTGAGTGGGAAATAATAGGCGAAGATGATGATGATGATTATGAAATCTGTGTAGAAACCTTCAAACGAGGTGGCAGATGGTATCTTTATGATTATTATAGATAAAATCTATTAATACATTTACAATAACAAAGGAGAAGAGAGATGGAAGAGAATAATAATCTTTATGGCAATATGGGAAATCCGCAGGGAGGCTATCCACAGGG
>JAEDHX010000004.1 GCA_016296785.1 Coprococcus sp.
ACTCTTATCATTAAGGTCAACATCAACAGCAATAACCTCTGAAGGACTAAGAGCATTTTTAATGAAAATAGCAGGATTCTCATCCCAGCAAATAATATCAATCTTCTCACCATCAAGGTCATCTACAACAGCATTTACTCTTGCACCATTAAGACCTACACAAGCACCTACCGGATCAACATTTTCATCATTTGACCATACAGCAATCTTAGAACGAGAACCGGCTTCACGGCATGAGCTCTTAATTTCAACTGTACCATCAGCAATTTCTGTTACTTCCTTCTCAAATAATCTCTTTACGAGATCAGGATGGGTTCTTGAAACAGTTATTCTAGGACCTCTTGAACCCCTCTTTACCTCAGTAATATAAAGCTTAATTCTGTCACCTCTGTTGAATCTCTCTCCAGGAATCATCTCAGATTCCTTAAGTATTGCTTCTGTCTTCTCATCTAAGCTGACATTTACATTATCACCTACGTATCTTTGAACAATACCTGTAATAATATCCTTCTCTTTTATTGCAAAATGCTCATATATAGCATCTCTTTCACTTTCATTAATTGCCTGAACAATAACATTTCTTGCTCTCTGAGCAGCAATTCTACCAAAATCCTTAGTAGTAATCTCAATATTAACAATATCTCCAAGCTCATATGAGGTTTTTATCATCTTAGCCTGCTCAAGAGAAATCTGAGTAGCCATCTTTGTAACCTCTTCTACAACCTCTTTCTGAGCATATACATGAAACTCTCCTGTTTCTCTGTCCATAACAACATTGATATTTTCATCTGTATCAAAGTCCTTCTTGCATGCTGCCTTGAGCGATCTTTCAATTGCATCAAGTAAGATATCCTTGCTAATATTCTTCTCCTTTTCTAATTGATTTAAAGCTTCAATAATCTCTGACACCTTTTTATCCTCCTGATTCTAAAAAATAAAAGCTAATCTTATCATTGAAATATCCTTCCTGGATATTTTTATTTCTTCTTCATTATCTATAACAATAGTAACTGTTTCTTCATCATAAGCAATAAGCTCACCTGTGAATTCCTTTGCACCATTAATCTTGGTATATGTCTTAACATCTACAAGCTTTCCTATACTTCGCTTAAAGTCATTCTCCTTCTTAAGAGGTCTTGTAAGTCCCGGTGAGCTTACTTCTAAAATATAAGCATCGCTAATATAGTCCTCTGTATCTAGGATATCACCAAGTGCTCTGTTTACAATCTCGCAATCGCCTATTGTAATACCGCCCTCCTTATCTGCATAAATCCTAAGATAATAGTCTCCACCTTCCTTGACATACTCAACATCTACGAGCTCTAGATTATTAGCTTCAATAATCGGCATAACAAGCTCTGTTGTCTTTGCTTCAATTTCTGATCGTTTCGTAGTAATACCACCCTTCTAAATATCTGATTACATGAAATATTACAAAATTTTCAAAAATTAAGAGTGGGCCAAAGCCCACTCTCATCATGTAACTTATTTAACTGTCTAATATATTATATCACTGATAATAATATTTGCAAGATATTTTTCCAATTCATTATTATTTAATTCATTATTATCTTACCATCTTATAATACTTATCCAGAATTTTATTTGCTTTCCTGTCATCAATATTACATTTATTATTAACAGCTGTCTTAACTATCTCATCAAGAGCAGCCTCCCGGATGTTTGTATCCGGTATATTCATAGTAGCAAGCTCCGTATAAGCTGCCATCTTCCTGACAAGAACTCCATACTCAGAAGGCATCATCTTTTCAAGCATATTCTTAACCTGCTTAGACACATGACTACTGTTGCCACCTGTTGTAATACCAAGAACCAAATCATCCCTTACAACAACACCGGGAAGAAGAAAGCTTGACAGCTTCGTATCTCCAGCAACATTTACAAGGATTTTTTTCTCATTACAATATCGTCCAATCTTAGCATTTACCTCAGGTTTCTTTGCTGCAGCAATAACAATATCGGCATTATCAAGAATATCAAGTGATAGATTTTCTTCACAGATATGTATTCCATTTATTCTCTTTATTTCATCGCAGATATGAGGCGCAACTACTGCAATTCTTCCTCCAAAATACAAAAGAGAATTGATTTTTTTAAGCGCATCTCTTCCTCCTCCAACTACAATTATCTTCTTTGCTTCTAAATTAACAAACATAGGAAAATATGGCATATGTACCTCCAAACACTAATCATATAATTATTAGTTTATTCATATAATGAATAGATTATAAAATAGGTTTGATAAAATGGCAAATGGAAATAATACAGGAAAGCTAAAGATACAAATAACAAATCAGGATTTATATATACCTGTTTCAAAGGCTGAAATAGAAATATCCCTTCAGGGTAGTCCTGATGAAGTCATCGAAACGGTAACAACTGATGAAAATGGCGAAACTGAAAATATCGAATTAGATGCTCCACCCCTTGAATACAGCATGACACCATCTGATAATCAGCCATATGCTGAATATAACCTAAAAATCACAGCAGCCGGCTTTGAAGAAAGGGTCATAACAGGAGTCCAGATATTTGAAGCAAACCAGGCAATTCAGCCGGTTGAACTTACACCTTCCGTAACAAGCTTTGACGTATATAATCCTATTGTAATTGGCGCACATACTCTATGGGAACAATATCCTCCCAAAATTGCTGAGGATGAAATTAAAACAGAAGCCGAAACAGGAGAAATAGTCCTAAGCCGTGTTGTGATACCCGAAACAATAGTTGTACACGATGGCGCTCCAACAGACAGCACAGCACCAAACTATTACGTTCCATACAAAGATTACATAAAAAATGTTGCGTCAAACGAAATATATGCAACCTGGCCGGATGCCGCACTTAGGGCAAATATACTTGCAATCATGTCATTTACCCTTAACAGAGTTTATACTGAATGGTACCGCGGAAAAGGCTATGATTTCACCATAACAAGCAACACTGCATTTGACCAGAAATGGATATATGGAAAAACAATATATGAAGAAATATCGCAAATAGTAGATGAACAGTTTGCAAATTATCTTTCAAGGCCGAATGTCAGCCAGCCTCTTTTTACACAGTACTGTGATGGCAAAAGAGTATCCTGCCCTAACTGGATGAGCCAATGGGGATCAAAATACCTTGCCGACGATGGTTTATCTGCAATAGAAATACTCAGATACTATTACGGCAATTCAATATTTATTAACACAGCAGAAACAATAGCCGGAATACCTTCTTCATTCCCGGGCTACAACCTTACTATAGGATCATCAGGTGATAAAGTCGTACAGCTTCAGAGGCAGCTTAACAGAATTGCAGAAAACTATCCTGCAATAGGGAATGTGTCAGTTGATGGTATATATGGCCAAAATACAGCAAATGCTGTCTCAAGCTTTCAGCGAATATTTAATCTTCCTGTTACAGGCGTTGTGGATTATAGAACCTGGTACAAAATATCTCAAATATATGTTGGCGTAACTAAAATCGCTGAATCAATATAAGTCAATATAAAAAGACAAATCTTCCGTTTCTAAATAAATATATGGTACGGAAGATTTGTCGCATTATTCTGTCTGATTAAAAAAATACAAAATTTTTTAAAAAAATGCTTGCAATTCTTCCTGTCATCTGATATATTAAACAAGTCGCTAAGATATGGTTCGTTGGTCAAGCGGTTAAGACGTCGCCCTCTCACGGCGAAAACAGGGGTTCGATTCCCCTACGAACTGCTAAGTTATTATCTCTGAACGCTTTGATTTTCAAAGCATTCGGAGATTTTTTTAATTAAGAAATTCCTCCGAATTTCCTATTATAAAAACGCTCCCCATAATTCTTGTCTCTAATTAGCAGTTATTAAAAAAGACACCATATGGTGTCTTTTTTATTAGTGTTAAGTATTATATAAAGTCAAATGTCAGCTGATTTGTATCAGGCATTCCATCTAGAATTCCAAGCTCGCTAAGCTTATCAATAGTACTCTTTCCTATCTTAGCTCTTGAGGCAAGCTCCTCCTTAGAAATAAATTCACCCTTAGCGGCTGCTTCCTGAAGCTGCTTAGCAGCCTTCATTCCCATTCCTTCTATCGAGGCAAAGGATGGCATAATCTTACCATCAATAATTTGGAATCTTTCTGCATCAGCCCTATAAATATCAATTGGCATAAACTCAATACCTCTTGCATACATTTCAAGAACCAGCTTAAGATCTTTAAGCTTATCCTCATCCTTAGCTGTTCTCTTATTCTTATCAGTTCTTGAAATATCATTAATATAAAATAGAACTCTTTCTTTTCCAAAGCACATCATCTCATATGAAAATGCAGATGCTCTGATACTGAAAAATGCTGTATAGTACTCTTTTGGATAATTAACCTTATACCATGCAATACGCCAGGCCATCATAACATATGCTGCCGCATGTGCCTTAGGAAACATATATTTAATCTTCTCACAAGACCAAATATACCAGTCAGGTATTCCATGAGAAGTCATCTCCTGTTTCCACTCTTCCCACTTGCCACATTTTCCTTTAGCTACATTACCCTTTCTAACATTCTCCATTATGGAAAATGCCATGCCCGGATCAAGTCCCATATGTATCAGATATACCATAATATCATCTCTACAGCATATAGCTGTTGATATTGTACATTTACCTGATTTTATAAGCTCCTGTGCATTTCCGAGCCATACATCTGTACCATGTGCAAGTCCTGCAATACGAACCAAATCAGAAAAGCATGTCGGATTAGCATCAATAAGCATCTGCATGGCAAATTCTGTTCCAAACTCGGGAACGCCAAGGCTTCCAAGCTGTATCCCATTAATATCTTCCGGCTTTATACCAAGTGCATCCGTGTTATGAAACAATGACATAACCTCTTTATCATCTAACCTTATTGTTGTTGCATCTACGCCCGTAAGGTCCTCAAGACGTCTAATCATAGTAGGATCATCATGACCAAGAATATCAAGCTTAAGCAAATTATGATCAATTGAATGATACTCAAAATGAGATGTAATTATGTCAGTTGTCATATCATTTGCAGGTTTTTGAATAGGTGTAAATGAATATATCTCCTCATGTCTGGGAAGTACAATCATGCCGCCGGGATGCTGACCTGTAGTTCTCTTTACTCCTGTACATCCAATAGCAAGTCTTTCCAGCTCGCAATTACGCTTCTTTACGATTGCATTTTCCTCGACATACTTATCTATTTCCTTTGGAGACATCGTTCCAAGTGACATTGCCTCAGATCTAAGCTTATCCTTTATTTCATCCTTAAAATAGTTATATACATATCCGTAAGCTGTTTTCTCAGCAACAGTACCAACCGTACCTGCTCTAAAGGCTTTTCCTTTACCAAATAATACTTCTGTATAAGCATGTGCCTTCGACTGATATTCTCCTGAGAAATTAAGATCAATATCAGGTTCCTTATCTCCATTAAATCCGAGGAAGGTTTCAAATGGTATATCATGACCTTCCTTAATCAAAGGCTCACCACAATTAGGACAATTCATATCAGGCAAATCGCATCCTGACATACCTGAATGCTCCTTTACAAGCTCTGAATCGAAATCAACATAATGACACTTAGGACATATATAATGCGGAGACAAAGGATTTACCTCTGTAATACCGGCCATTGTCGCTACAAAGGATGAACCTACCGAACCTCTTGAGCCGACAAGATATCCATGATCATTAGAATCCCACACAAGCTTTTGTGCAATTATATACATAACAGCAAAGCCGTTAGTAATAATAGAATTAAGCTCTCTTTCTAATCTGTCAACAACTACCTTAGGCAAATCAGGACCATATATCTGATGAGCCTTTTCATAGCATATCTGTGTAAGTGTTTCGTCAGATTTGTCAATAATAGGAGGTGCCTTATCAGGTCTTACCGGTTCAATTCTATCAATCATGTCAGCAATAAGGTTAGTATTAGTAATTACAACCTCCTTTGCCTTCTCACTTCCAAGATATTCAAACTCGTTAAGCATCTCCTCTGTTGTTCTAAAATAAAGCGGAGGTTGCATGTTTGCATCAGCAAATCCCTTGCTTTTCATAATAATGGCTCTATATATGCTATCCTCAGGATCAATAAAATGTACATCACATGTAGCAACAACCGGTTTATTAAAGCTCTCACCTAGCTCAACAATTCTTCTGTTATAATTACGAAGATCCTCATAGGTACATGGTCTGTCCTTAACTCTTGTCATGAATTCGTTATTACCTAATGGCTGTATCTCAAGATAATCAAAGAAATTCACAAGTCTTACAATCTCTTCATCAGGTGCATCATCAACTATCGCCCTAAATAATTCACCTGCCTCACAGGCTGAACCGATTAAAAGACCTTCTCGATATTTATTAATAAGGCTCATAGGCATTCTAGGTCTTCTATTAAAATAGTTAATATGTGATTCGGAAATGAGCCTATATAGATTAACTCTTCCTATCTCATTCTTGGCAAGGATAATTCCATGATATGATTTACCCTTCTTTATTGTATCTGCAGATGTTTGTCCCATCTTATTTATATCATCAAGTCTGCTAACACCCTTTTCAACAAGCATGTCATACAAATGTAAAAATACCTTCGCTGTCGCCTCAGCATCATCAATCGCCCTATGATGATGTTCATTCTTGACATTAAAGGCCTTACATACTCTGTCAAGAGTATACTTGCCAAGCTCAGGAAGAAGGATATGACTAAGCGTCATGGTATCCAATATGGTGTTTGAAAATACAAGGCCTAAATCACCGGCAAATTTCTTAATGAAACCGGTATCAAACGCTGCATTGTGTGCGACAACAATCGAATCTCCACAAAATTCCAAAAACCTTGGAAGAATCAGATCATAGGTAGGTGCATCCATTACCATCTCATCATTAATAGATGTAAGCTGTTCAATCTGATATGGTATAGGAACCTCCGGATTGATAAATTCGGAAAACCTTCCTATTATTTCTCCTGACTTTATCTTGACTGCACCGATTTCTATTATCTTATTGTGTTTAGTGCTAAGACCTGTTGTCTCAATATCAAACACAACATATTCAGAATCTAAAGCCTGATTACGTGAGTTAATAATCAAATCCTTAAGGTCATCTACAAAATAACCTTCTACACCATATATTATTTTAAAATCATCATCTAAGCCTTTTGTATGAGCGGCTATTGGAAATGCCTGAACCACGCCGTGATCTGTAATAGCAATTGCCTTATGTCCCCAGTCGCTTGCCAGCTTAACAATCTTTCCAATATCAACAACACTATCCATCTCGCTCATAACTGTATGCATATGAAGCTCTACACGTTTCATAGGATATGTGTCTACTCTCTTTGTTCTAAAGTCAGGTATATGTTTTATTCCCTTTACAGAATGAATGTTAACCTCTTTAGCATATGTATCATATAAAGGTATTCCTTTAAGACGATAGAATGCTCCCTGGCTTAATTCCTCACGATATATCTGTACATCTTCTTCATTTGCAAACAGCTTAAAGCCAATAGTATCACTAAAATCAGTAATATAGCAGGTAAATAACGTTTTGCCGTTACGTAATACCTTCTCATCTAGGTTAATCAGTTGTCCATGAATGCATATCTCACCCATGCCATCTTCTATTGATGCAATACTTACTAGTTCTCCATCACAATCCTTTCCGTAGAACACATCAGGATCATAAGACGAGCCCTTCCTTTTTCGCGAAAATGGCTCCTTTTTCTTGCTATCATTTTCCTTTTTAGTTGTAGAATCATTAACAGCTTCTTTCTTTGTAATACTCTTATCTGAACCTACTGCAATACCATCTACAATAATTGCCTCCTCGGCACCAAGATTACTTAAAATAGCATCAATCTCCTGTTGCATCTTAAGCTCATTTGCCTTTCTAAGTGTTTCCTTGTCAGAATCAGTGTATTCAAAGCAGGCAACAATATTCATTCCAAATCTATCCTCAAACATACCTTCCATATATGTCTTTATAGGCATAGATAAGCTCTTCGCTATCTTAGTGTCCTCCATGGCAAGAGTGATTATATCTTCGTCATAATACCACTCAGCTCTTTTTAGAAGTCTATAGCCAACATGACTAAATGCTTCAACATCATATAACATACTATCCTTGTATGCCTCAGCTATTGTTTTTAAATTATATTGTGCAGACAGTACATAATGCTCTTTAATAGTAACAGTAGCATTATTGCCATTAAACAGATGCTGCTTAAGTATAGCCTCGGCATCTGCTATATTAGGTCTGCTGATAATATGCTTAGACTCAATATCAACAACAAGCTGTTTCTTAGCAGAGAACATAGTAACCTTTGTAACATAAACCTCACTAAACAAAGAACTAAGCTCATTATTCATTTGTAATCCATCAAATACGTTAAAAAACAGTTCTCTGTTTTCACTACTCATGTCTATTTACCCCAATTATCAAGTTCGCGCTTCAAAACCGGAATAAAGTCTTTCTCTTCAATCCTTCCAACTATCTCACCCTTCTTAATAAGAAGGCCACAACCCTTTCCTCCGGCAATTCCAAGATCAGCTTCCTTAGCTTCTCCCGGTCCATTTACAATACAACCCATTACTGCAACCTTAATATCAAGGTAATCATAATCAGCAACCAGCTGCTCAACTTTATCAGCAAGCCCAATCAGATCAATTTCTGTTCTTCCACATGTCGGACAGGATACAAGCTCTATTCCGCCCTTTCTTATGCCAAGTGTTTTTAGAATAAGCTTTGCTGTAATAATTTCATTTACAGGATCACCTGTAAGTGAAACTCTTATTGTATCTCCGATACCCTGACCTAGAATTAGTCCAAGACCTACTGAAGATTTTATATTACCTCTAAGTATTGTTCCGGCTTCTGTAATTCCTACATGAAGTGGATAATCTGTCTTGTCTGCAATAAGCTCATGTGCTTTAACGCACATCATTACATCTGAAGATTTAATACTGATAACCATATTGTAATAATCGCATTCCTCAATCATTTTGACCTTGTCAAGGGCACTTTCTACTATTCCTTCAGCTGTAACTCCACCATATTTTTCAACGAGCTCCTTCTCAAGTGACCCGCTATTTACTCCTACTCGTATAGGAATATTCTTTGCTTTTGCCGCTTCAACTACCTTAATAAGATTATCTTTTCCACCAATATTCCCCGGATTTATTCGTATTTTATCAGCTCCATTTTCTATTGCCATAATCGCAAGCTTATAATCAAAATGTATATCAGCAACAAATGGAATGTGTATATGTTCCTTAATCTTTGGAATAGCAAGTGCTGCCGCTTCATCATTAACAGTACATCTGATAATGTCACAGCCTGCCTCCTCAAGCTTAATTATCTGGTTAACAGTAGCTTCAACATCAGAAGTCTTAGTATTAGTCATAGACTGAATAAGAATAGGATTTCCTCCTCCTATTAATCTTCCTCCAATATTAATAACTCGTGTATTATCTCTATACATACCTTCTCCTAACTAAAAGAAAACATTCTTAATATCATTAAACAGTATTACTATCATAAGAACCATTACAAGGACAAAACCAATCAGCGTTATTATATTCTCTTTATCCTTTGGAACCTTCTTTCTCGTTACCAGCTCAACAAGCAGGAACAGGAATCTACCACCATCAAGTCCCGGAATCGGAAGAAGATTCATTACACCTAAGTTAGCTGATAATAATACAATATAATTCAGCCAGTTTAGAAGCAAATCAAGCTTACTGCTCTTAGCCGCTTCCGTGAAAGTATTACTCATACTCTTAGCAACTCCAATTGGACCGGATACTTCTTCGGAGCTTACCTTTCTTGTAATAATAAGCTTAAGGCTTAAGAATGTAGCCTTAACCCAATATCTTGTCTCAAGTGCTGCATATTTGCATAGCTCACCAAAGCTCTCAGGGAGCTGGTATCCTACACTTATTATACCAACCTTATACCCGCTATCAGTCTTTTTAGGATATACAGTTGTCTCATACTCTGTACCGTCTTCTCTGGCAAGAGTAAGATTAATTGGTGATCCATCACCATATATCTGAAGATATATCTGAAGCTCTCTGAAATTCTTGACATTGCTGTCTTCAATCTTTACAACTCTGTCACCCTTTTTGATTCCGGCAGCATCAGCCGGATATTCACCTGCAAAGCTGTTCATAATATCGGATGCGGCTTCTCTATATGCCTTCTCCTCTTCTTCATTCCCTTTGGCAGCAGCTTCATCAGCCATATGCTCATATTCAGCTATTAATTCATCATTATATACTGATCCAATTATAGCAGGGTCGCTACCGCAAAAGTGAATAATAACAAGTGAAAAAACAAATGCAAGAATAAAATTCATTGCAGGTCCGGCAAGTATTGTCGCCATACGAGCCCAGACTGATTTCTTATCGAAGGAATTCTCATTATCCTCATCAGCATTCTCATCACCATCCTGAAGCATCATACAATAGCCGCCTAATGGGATTAATCTAAGTGTATATTTCGTTTCCTTCTTTGTGAATCCAAACAGCTTAGGACCAAATCCCATGGAAAACTCCACTACTGTTATATGATTAAGCTTCGCTACTATAAAATGACCAAATTCATGAAAGAATATAATTACACCAAATACAAGTATTATTAAAATAATATTCAAATTACCACCTGCTCTCTATATACTCATATACCATCTTCTCTGTTTCAAGAATAGTATCTATATCCGGATTATCTGTTACCTTGTGATTGTCCATACATTCTCTGATAATGTCATATATATCAAGAAAATGTATTTTTTCCTGTAGAAACATGCTAACAGCCTTTTCATTTGCTGCATTAAACACCGTAGGCATACTTCCACCCTTTGAAATAGCTTCGTACGCATAGTTAAGTCCCTTAAATGTATCCATATCGGGTTCTTCAAGTGTTATCTGATTAAGCTTCCAAAAATCAATTCTGTCACCTTCAAGGAATCTTCTCTCAGGATAGAATAATGCATATTGTATAGGAAGCTTCATATCAGGTGTTCCAAGCTGTGCAATAACAGAACCATCCTTATACTCAACCATAGAATGAATGATACTCTGTGGCTGAACAACAACCTGAATATCTGACGGATTAACATCAAACAGCCATTTCGCTTCAATAACTTCTAGTCCCTTGTTAACCATTGTAGCCGAATCAATGGTGATTTTTCTTCCCATGCTCCAATTTGGATGCTTTAACGCATCAGCAAGCCTTACATTTCTTAGATATTCTCTATCCTTTCCTCTAAAAGGTCCTCCGGATGCCGTAAGTAATATCTTTGCAATATCGCCATGAGTATTACCCTGTAGCGCCTGAAAAATAGCTGAATGCTCACTGTCAACAGGAAGTATTCTTACACCCATTTTCTTCGCTAATGGCATAATAATATGGCCTGCTGTAACAAGTGTTTCTTTATTGGCTAATGCAATGTCCTTTCCTGCCTTAATTGCTGCAATTGTAGGTTTTATTCCTATCATACCAACAATTGCTGTAACAAGAATATCTGAATCTGCATATTCAGCTATCTCTATAAGCCCCTCCATACCACTTACAACAGTAATATCTAAATCGGCTAAAGATATTCTAAGGCTTTTTGCAGCCTTCTCATCCCAGATTCCAACAAGCCTTGGTTTAAACTCCCTTGCCTGCTTTTCTATTAATTCTATGTTAGAGCCACAAGATAAAGCACATATATTAATGTCTTTATTTGCCCTTGCTATCTCTAAGGTCTGTGTTCCTATAGAGCCTGTTGAACCAATTATAGCCACATTTTTCATATTAAAATCCTTTCAAATGATATAATCATAAACTGCCCCCATATTGTATGTACTCATATATAATCGGAATATGAATAAATACAAAATGAGGGCATGTAACTCTTATAGTAAATATACTATCAGATAATATATTATTGGTGCGGTAAATATAATACTGTCAAATCTGTCTAATATTCCGCCATGACCCGGAATAAGCTTACCATAGTCCTTTATATCATTATTTCTCTTAATTGCAGATGCCGCAAGATCTCCAATAACTGCCGGTATTGCTGCAACAGCACCAATAGCAGCAAAAATCAAAGGAGCCATACTAATCTCTGCCACATAATTGTTATATAAAAAACCAAATACGGCACCCAATATTCCCGCCCCAAATATACCTCCAATAAGTCCTTCAACACTCTTCTTAGGGCTTAATCTTGGTGACATCTTATGCTTTCCGATAGCCCTGCCTACAAGATAAGCACATGTGTCATTACCCCAGGAGCTTACAAATATAAGAAGTACAAGTATTAATCCATTCTCCATATTGCGAATAAGGTATACAAACGAAAGCATTACACCAACATAGAAGAATGACATAAATGCCGCCATGATATTCTTATCATTATATTTTGGATATGAAAGCACATATACTGCAAGCACTGCAAGAAGATAAAGCACCATAAGTGGAAATAACAGACTGCTATACCCTGTATAAATACATACATAATACAAAATGGTTGCTATATATGCTACAATTCCTATGCTTTTTTTATTTAATTCATATATTCTGAGCATCTCCATAGTACCAATAAGTGATACTGCACACATAACAAAGCATGTCACAGCACCACCAAAGTATAGGGTTATTGCCGCTAGTATTACAAGAATAACTGCACTTATTGCTCTTTGTTTAAACATAAATCTACCTCACACCGCCAAAGCGACGCTCTCTCTTATTATAATATCTTATCGCCTCAATAAGAGCATCCTTATCAAAATCAGGCCATAAAATATCAGTAAAATAAAACTCCGAATAAGCTAACTGCCATGGAAGGAAATTAGAGGTTCTAAGCTCACCACTTGTTCTAATTAACAAATCAGGATCAGGAATATCCCATGTATCAAGATGGTTACTAATAAGCTCTTCCGTAATATCCTCAACAGAAAACTCATTATTATTACACTTGTCTGCAATTGCCTTAACAGCTCTAGTTATCTCATCCCTCCCGCCATAATTGATTGCAACATTAAATCTAAGTCCTGTATTATTCTTTGTTGCCTCTTCAAGATTATTTATCTTCTCAACTATGTCATCAGGAAGTCCGTCCCTCTTACCAATAACACAGACTCTCATATTCTCTCTATTCGAGCGTTCAATACTGTCAACAAGATATTTTCTGAATATGTTCATAATACCTGTTACCTCTTCAACCGAACGTTTCCAGTTCTCTGTTGAAAATGCATATACTGTCAGGTATTTTATTCCAAGCTCATCTGCATTACGACAGGTTCTCTCAATCGCTTTAGCTCCCTCTGCATGACCTACATTTCTTGGCATTAAGCGTTTCTTCGCCCATCTGCCATTGCCATCCATAATAATAGCTACATGAGTAGGGATATTTAAAAGTTCTCCGTTAATTTCACGTTCCATAATACCACCAATACTAGACTGTCATAATCTCTGTTGACTTCTTATCGACAGCCTTATCCACAAGACCTATATACTTATCAGTAAGCTTCTGAATCTTGTCCTCATAATCCTTCTGCTCATCCTCAGAGATATCTCCTGCCTTCTGCTGCTTCTTGAAACTGTCATTAGCATCACGTCTTACGTTTCTAATAGCAACCTTTGCATTCTCACCCTTCTTCTTTATCTCCTTAGCAAGCTCTTTTCTTCTGTCCTCTGTAAGCTCAGGAAAATTAAGAATAACATTCTTACCATCATTATTTGGAGTAAGTCCAAGGTCAGAATTAAGAATTGCCTTCTCAATAGCCTTAACAAGAGATGGCTCCCATGGAGCAATCATAAGTGTTCTTGCTTCCGGCACTGTAATATTTGCAAGCTGCTGCATTGGTGTTGGAACACCATAATACTCAACCTTTATCTTATTTAATATATTAGGATTAGCTCTTCCTGCTCTGATTGAAGAGTATTCTCCTTCAAGATTATCAAGTGTTTTCTGCATTTTGTCTTCGTACTGTGTTAACATATCTTTCCCTCCTGCTAATTAATATATGTTCCTGTAAATTCGCCTGTTACAGCTTTTACTATACTATTCTCACTATTAAGTCCAAATAACATCATTGGCATATTATTCTCCATTGCAAGTACTGCTGAAGCAAGATCAATAACACCAAGCTTATTATCTACAATATCGCTCATCTTCATTGAATCAAACTTCTTAGCATTAGGATTAAGCTTAGGATCGCTGTCATATACTCCATCTATTGCTTTAGCTGAAAGAATAACATCAGCCTCACACTCTATTGCCATAAGTACTGTTGCCATATCTGTTGAAAAATACGGATGACCAATACCACCTGCAAAGAATACCACTTCTCCATTCTTCATATATTCAATTGCTTTATCCTTATCAAAAAGCTCAGTCATATTACCACATACAAACGGAGTCATAATATGTGTCTTAATTCCAAAGGTTCTAAAGCAATCCGCTGTATAAATGCAATTCATTACTGTAGCAAGCATTCCGATTGAATCAGCCTTAACACGATCCATATTATCAGACGTTCTTCCTCTCCAGAAGTTACCTCCTCCTATAACGACACAAAGCTCAATTCCCTTATCAACTATCTGCTTAACCTGAGCTGAGACATCCTTAACCGTTTTTTCATCAAAGCCCTGCTTCTTATCTCCCGCAAGTGCTTCACCACTCATCTTCAAGAGTACTCTTTTTAATTCCATCTTATATACCTCGTTAATAAATAGTATCTTGTATCAAAAATTCCTATGATAGTATACCACAATATACTGCCATTTGAAACTCTAATTTATAAAAAACGACCATATAAAATGATTCATCATTCCATATGGTCGTATTGTTTACTTATCTACTATAGAATCGACATCATCTTCAACCTCGAAGGTGGTTAAATCTAAAGTATTATATATTCCACTTGCACTAGAAACCTTAGCACTTATATCCTTTACGGTTTGTGTTGGTGAATAGGTTGTATTGTTATACAGAAATCTGTGAAGTGCTGTTACATTATTCTCAAGGTCAGAAGGAACAACATAGCTAAGTTCATTTATCATCGCAAGAGAATAAGTAAATGGGAAACCTGTTGTTGTTGATATCTCATAATCAAAGCAATTCTTGGCAAGATCATATATCTCATCCTTTGAAAGGCTTGAAGAAACATCATCAACTACAACATCAATACAATCCATAAGCTTAGAAATGCCTGCACTCTTAGCGGCCTCTATCATCTTTTGAATTACAAGTCTCTGTCTCCAGGTTCTTGTAATATCTCCCTGATCTGTGCTTCGAATACGTGCATATGCTGTTGCTTGTACACCATTTAAATGAACAACGCCGGTATCATATACATAATCAGACTGTATTCCATTTATTCTTATCTGCTCATCAATACACTGATTAAGCTTACTAAGCTCGCTTGACTTAAGCTCGATATCAAGTCCTCCAAGTGCATCAATTGCTTCTGTAAGTGCTGTAAAATTAACGGAAACATATTCAGTAATATTAAGATCCAAATTCTTATTTAACATATTAACAGCACCCTGAGGCCCGCCATAAGCATAAGCATGAGTAGCCTTCTCATAAGAATTATAATCATTTGCAAGCTCTAAATAGGTATCTCTGTATAAAGATACTATCTTTACCTGCTTTGTATCATTATTAATACAGCAAATCATAATTGTATCAGAACGAACGCCCTCTTCAGTCATTCCTATATCACGTGTATCAATACCAAACAACGCTATTGTAGTGTATCCTGTCATCTTTTCGACAGTATCCTTGTCAAGTTCCGGATTAACAAAGGTCTCATCCAGGTCCTTATGATCTATTGATTCAATACGAGAATCAACATAATTCTTCGCAAATAAAATAACAATCACAATAATTGCTACAATTTCAAGTGCAAATGCTATCAGCCACCATTTATTCTTATGTTTCTTCTTACCATTACTATTCTTTACTTTATTATCGTTACCTTTACTGCCTGTTCTTTTATTTGTACTTTTATTCGATCTTATCTGTTCGTCCATAATAATCTCCTATATCCTATCTCATAGCAAACGAAGTATCTCAAACAATTATTAATACTATTTATAAAAAATGTCATATTTCTGTCGACGTAAACAACGATATTTTACTACAAACTAATTAGTAATTCAATTCAATTTACACAATTATCACATTTTTTATTCTTTATTAATAATAAACCTGTCAATAACAGGAACTAATCCATCCTCATCATTACTAAGTGTAACATAGTCAGCATTATCCTTTACAATTTGTTGCGCATTTGCCATTGCAACACCTACGCCCGCATACTGTATCATAGTAAGATCATTATACCCATCACCACATGCAATAAGATTAGATTTATCCATTCCAAGTATCTTAAGCAGTATTTCAAGAGAGGTTGCCTTATGAACACTAGGTGGCATAATCTCAACAAAGAAAGGCTCAGAACGGAATATATTAACCTTGTCTCCAAACATTTCTATCAATTCCTGCTCAACCTTTGCAGCTTTCTCATCTTCTGCTGTTAATAGACATTTGTTAAGTGGAAAGTCAATATATTCTCTGAAATTATCAACCGGCCTTAGCTCCATAAAATTAAGACCAGCCTCCATTGTCATATAGTCATCTATTCTTGTACCGGTAATTACAACATCGCCCTCATACGTTACCATTCCAATATCCATTTTTCTTGAATAATCGTATACCAGTTTTGCTATCTCATTATCAACATTTGCCTGGTATACAACTTCACCGGTTTTATAATTAACTATTCGTCCACCATTAAATGCGAGTACATATCCTCCAAACTTATCAAGCATCAGTTGTTCGGCAATTCGCCTTATTCCGGGCAATGGTCTTCCTGATGCAATAGCAACAATATGACCCATTTCCTGAATCTCAATAAGTCTGCTTAATGTAGCTTCTGTTATTTCTTTTTTAGAATTTGTCAATGTTCCGTCAATATCAAGTGCCAGTAGTTTCTTATTCATATATAACCTCTCTATAATCCTTGAAAATAATAGTATACACTCAAATTATTTGAAAATATGTGTCCTTGTGAAATATATCCTAAATAAGCTGTTTTGTCTATATCTTTTTATAATTTGACACATATGATAGAATACTAATGTCAATAATAACAGAGGTTATCATTATGGAAATAAACATTTACATTAACACAAAAAAAATAAGCGCAAACATAAAGGCAGCAATAGATGAATATATAAAAAGATTATCACCATATTGCCGCCTAATTATCATGTGTTCTACAAAGCTGCCTGATATATCAAACAAGCCAAATACATATCATGCATATATTACTAATTCAAATTATTCTAATCCAACAATTTCATCAACACAATATGCAAAGCTGATAAATGAAATGATGTCAGGTGGAACATCAAAAATATTCTACTATATTGGATATACTGCAAAGGATGCTTCTTCATTAAACTATTTCTCAATTGTCACACCATCTATGTCAAATGAGCTAACAGCCGTATCGCTGAGTGAGCAAATATATCGTGCTTATACAATTAATAACAACATTGCTTATCACAAATAAGCTTAATTTGTTCAGCAAGCATAACCCTCATTAATTGATGAGGAAAGGTCATTTTTGAAAAGCTCAGCTTATAATCAGCTCTACTTACACATCTGCTGTCAAGGCCTAGTGAGCCTCCAATAATAAATGTTATTTCATTGTAGCCCTTATATGCTGCATCGTTTACTATTTCTGACAGTTTTTTAGTACCAGTCTCCTTGCCCTCTATACAAAGAGCAATAACATATTCGCTACTTCCAATATTTGACAGAATTCTATCTCCTTCAACAGCTAGTATTTTACTATTTATCATCTTGCCTGCTCCCTTAGGAATAGGCTCATCTGCCACCTGCTTAATAATCAGCCGGTTATCTGCAGATAATGAACGGGATATATTTGTAATAATATCAGAATAATATGCTTCTTTTATCTTACCTACACACACAATATTATATATCATATCTGATTCTGCCTCATACGTTCGAATATTATTCTCTCATCTTTATCTGTCTTTTTTGTAAACATGCTTACTATAATTATAGTAGCAAGACTAAAGACAAATGCAATTAGGTCTGCCCTTACATTAGTTGCAACATGCATAGTCATGTTATTTATTATTGGTACACATTCCCATGCGAGATAAACAAGAAGTCCTGTTTCAATTCCTCGCAGTATTCCATTTTTTGTAGAATTCTTCCACATTAATGCCATAATACAAGGTGCAGCAAGAGCACCTGCACATATTCCCCAGCCTGTAACAATAAGCTTTGTCTCATCAAAATCTATAAAGTATACTACAAGAAATACAATTATACCCACTGATAATATTGACACAATATCTATAATTAGCTTGACTGTAACAGGAATATTCTTCTTAACAGAAGGAACTAATCCCCGCACATGCTCACAAATATTTCTCATTAGTGATTCCATAAGAATGATAATTGCAAGAATATATATGCAAAGCACAAAGAGCCTTATCGAATCAGCATACTCCTTACCCTTAAATAAAGCCTTATATAGCAAATTATATGCTTCAAAGAAGTTTCTCTTTGAGGATAATACTGTCGGATGAATCATTGGAATAATCAGAAGTGACAGCATGCAGGTACTAATTAATGTAAGTCCTGAGAAAATAACTGCCCATATTCTGCTGCTGTCAAGACCTTTAATATCACGGACATTTATTACTCCCTTATACATAAGCGGCATACCTATACATCCAATTCCTACGGATAACATGGTAATTACATCTGATATCTCAACATAAGCACCCTTATAGTATAAAATGTTTAGATATTTGCTTGTATCAGTTGGCGTACCGGATATCCTATACAAATCCAAAATCTCACTTGCACTGTATTCTGAAAAAATAAATACAATCGTACCTACCGATGCGAAAATAAGAAATGCAAATATTATCGTTTTAAAAAAACCGATAGTTCTGTTATCAAGAAGCATTGTGGCAAATGCCATAATAACTACTATTATCAATAAACAAATAAATCTGTCTGCATCCATAAAATCAGAAGTAATCTTTACCAGTGTTCTTAGTACTGAAACTAATATCATTCCAAGTGCAATAATCCATATTATCGAAGTAATATTCTTTAGGCCCGGCGAATTATATCTGGCCTCAAACAGCTCAGGAGCATTATGAATCTTTTTACTTGAAAGCTCAGTATATGCATTCATTCTCTTTGACAAAAAAAGCCATGCAAATACATTACCAACAAATATACCTATGGCAACCAAACACTGCCCTGCACCAAATAATGCAATATTTACCGGCAAAAGAAAAACAGTCCAGAGAATTATATCATTTGCCGAAACCTGACCAGCAGTAACAATACCACTAACATTATTCCTTTTTATTCCAAATACTCTTTTATCACTAAATACTGACATTATAATAATACTTCCTTTATAATCCAAAAATTATATTGATTTTATCACATTTATGTGAATACTGCTACAAAATATACCATATATTTTAGACTATATTTTTTAATATATTCTGCCAAAACTAATAGTACAAATTGCATTTATATGCTATAATCTTGTGGAATGCGAACTTTACAGAGATTTTACTAATTATTTACATTTTTTCAGGAGGATTTTTACATTGAACATTTTTTCAATTCTCACATTACTAGGTGGCGTTGGATTATTCCTATATGGTATGAACCTTATGGGTGCTTCATTAAAGAACCTTGCCGGAGGAAGTCTTGAAAAGATTCTGGAGAAGCTTACAACAGGTAAGCATAAGGCAACCGGAGCTATAAAAGGATTTTCACTGGGTACCGGTGTTACAGCAATTATCCAAAGCTCAGCTGCAACAACAATCATGCTTATCGGCTTTGTTAATGCCGGCATCATGAAACTAAGTCAGGCAATACCTGTCGTATTTGGTTCAAACCTTGGTAGTACAGCAACTGCCCAGATATTGAGACTTGGTGATTTAGGTGAAAAAAATGTTTTCTTAAAGCTACTAAAGCCATCATCATTTGCTCCTATTCTTATTTGTATTGGTGCATTTATTATTCTTTTTTCAAAAAAGAAGAAAAATAAAGATATTGCAGGTATTCTTGTAGGTCTTGGAGTATTATTCTTTGGTATGACTACAATGGAAGGAGTATTTGCACCACTTAAGGAATCACAGAAATTCCAGGATTTATTTACCTCATTTAATAATCCATTTCTTGGAATACTAATAGGACTTGTGCTTACAGCAATAATTCAAAGCTCTTCTGCTTCTGTTGGTATTCTTCAGGCTATATCATCAACCGGTGTAGTAACATATGGAACAGCAATACCTATTATTATTGGTCAGAATATTGGTAAATGTATGACAATACTTCTTGGAAGCATTGGCGCTAACAAGAAAGCAAAGCGTGTTTCAATGTCATATCTTCTCTTTAATATATTTGGTACAGTTTTATTTATTGCACTAATATACGGACTCCAGGTGTTTATTGATATGCCATTTATGGCAAATACAATTAACCGTGGTGGTGTAGCAAATCTTCATTTGCTCTTTAATCTTATTACCGGCCTTATTCTTCTTCCATTCTCAAGTGCAATGGCTAATATTACAGGCAAGATATTTAAGGATGATGAGGAATCTAAGATTGATAAAGAGCTTGCTACTCTTGATGAAAGACTTCTTGATACACCAAACATTGCTCTTGCACAGTGTCGTAAGGTAATGTTCTCAATGACCGATGCAATCAGAGAGAACTTTGATACAGGTTGCAGACTTCTTGCTGATTATAATGAAGCTGATGCTACTGCGTTATTAGAAAACGAGGAATTTATTGATAAATGTGAAAGTGCTCTTAATGCATATCTTCTTAAGATAACCTCAAAGGCATTAACAAAGCCGGACAGAAGACTTGCTTCTGAGCTGTTAAACAGTATTAGCGATCTTGAAAGAATTGGTGATCACTGCGAGACTCTTCTTAATACAGCTCGTAATATTGAAGACGAAAAGATTACATTCTCTGAACAGGGAAGCAAGGAGATTCATATTGCACTTGATGCAACAGCTAATATTATAAATACCACATTCTCAGCATTTAAGGATGATGATTTGCAGGCAGTTGCCAGAATCGAACCACTTGCACAGACAATAGATGAATTAAAGGAGACCATAAAGGAGCACCATGTAATACGACTCCAGACAGGTGAATGTGGTATTGCAGGCGGATTTGCCCTTGTTGACATTCTAACAAGCCTTGAGCGAATTGGAAGCCATTGTTCAAACATTGCGCTTCACATTGCAAAGAAGTTAAGTACAGAACATATTGATGAAATGCATGGTCATATATATACCAGCGGTTACAAAACCTCTGAGGAATATAAGGCTCTCTACTTCTATTATGTATCCCTCTACTCAACTCCTATTACAGAGGCTTACAATAAGAAAATCAAAGAATTAGAGACAAATCTTCCTGATACTAATAAAACAAAAGAAATGGTTAAGGATAAATCAAAAGATAAAGATAAAATTAAAGACAAGCTTAAAGATAAGCCTAAGAAGCCGGCTAAGAAAAAATAGCTATAATAAATATAAAATGCTGTATACAATATGATATTCCTGTAATAATATCACTTATTATGTATACAGCATTTTATAATTTATAATATTCTAATTAGCAGTAATTAATCTATTGTTTCAAAAACAATAAGATAACCTTTATTAAATCTAATATCTCCATATTCATTTATTATTCTATTACTTACGCCAAGACTTGTTCCTGATACAAGGCTAATATCTTCACCACTATACTCAAAACCATCCAGAGTAATATTGCTTACACTGTTACATAAAGGCAAAAATGAAATATAGTCATAATTGCTTTTATATATACGGTGGCTCTTATTAATAATATATATCTTATTATGCTTATCAATGATATATGCTTCAATTCCTTTGTCAGCACATTTTTTAAGCAGGCAAATATTTGCTATTGAGTGATCATATCTTGTACCTGTTGCACCGATTATAATAATAAAATCTGCTTCATGCGATATAGCATAATTAAGTGCGTGCTCCGTATCAGTATCATCCTTATGGGTATCTAGCCTGATTATATTACTTTTATCCTTATAGTAATCAACACTCTCATTATCTGCCGAATCAAAATCACCTACTATCAAATCCGGAATTATTCCTGCCTTATTAGCAGCTTCAATGCCTTTATCTGCCGCTATTATATAATCAAAGGAATACTGTGAAATCGTATCTTCTATTATATTATCTTCAATATAACCACCCGATACAATGAGATACTTCAAGACAATATCCTCCCTACATTCGATCAAATATCTCTATAAATGATTTTACATTACCTGCCAAATCACCATTAAAGACAGCTGAGCCTGCTACTATTATATTAGCACCTGCTTCTATTACATCAGCAACATTATCAAGTGTAATTCCACCATCTACCTGAATATCAATATTCAGGCATCTATCTTCAATAAGATTTCTTATATCACGTATTTTCTGTAATGATGACGGAATGAATGACTGCCCGGAAAATCCCGGATTAACACTCATAATAAGTACCATATCAAGCTCAGGAAGAATATAATCAAGCACACTAAGTGGTGTTGATGGATTTAGTGCAACGCCTGCTTTCATTCCAAGCTCCTTAACTTTCATTACCGTTCTGTGAAGATGCTTGCAGCTTTCGGCATGAACAGTTACAATATCTGCACCACAAGCCTTATAATCCTCAAGATATCTGGCAGGTTCATCTATCATAAGATGAACATCAAATACCTTATCGGTAGTCTTTCTGATGCTCTTTATTACAGGAGGACCAAATGATATATTAGGAACGAAACTGCCATCCATTACGTCCAAATGGATATATCCGGCTCCTGCCTCATCAATAATTCTTATATTCTGTTCAATATTGCCAAAATCAACCGACAACAGCGATGGTGAAAGTACTAACATATTACCATTTCCTCTTTTCTTTTAAATCATTGTATATCATTACATAATTTTCATAACGTATCCTGCTTATTTCACCCTTATCAACAGCAGCCTTTACCAGACAGTCAGGCTCACTAATATGATTGCACATATTGAACCTGCATTTTCCGGTATATATAGCAATCTCAGGGAAATAGTCCTTTAGTTCGTTGCAATCTAACGAGTCAACATATAATGAACTAAAGCCCGGTGTATCCATTATATAGGTATTATCCCATACACAAATTAGCTCTGAATGTCTGGTGGTATGCTTACCCCTCTTTATCTTATCACTAATTTTCCCTGTCCTGGCCATAATATCAGGTCTGATAGCATTTAATGTAGAGGACTTACCAACACCTGAAGGCCCGGCAAATACAGTTGTTTTTCCTTCAATCAAGCCTTTAAGATCATCTATTCCTTCACCACTATCAGCGCTAATATATATTACCTTATATCCACTCTTTTCATAGGAAGCACAATCTTCTCTATACTTTTCAAAATCCTTTAAATCTATTTTATTAAAGCAAATAATAGCCTCTACTCCCGCAAGCTCCATATTAACAAGGAATCTGTCAAGCAAGTTAAAATTAGGTTCAGGATCAGATACTGCAAAAATAATAACTGTCTGATTAACATTAGAAACTGCAGGTCTTATTAAAGAGTTAAATCTAGGTAATATCTCACTAATATTACCTAGATTATTATCCTCATCAAGTATCTCTATTATTACATCATCACCTACTAGAGGCTTTATTTTTTTATTGCGAAAAATTCCCTTGGCACGGCATTCATATTCTATACCATTATCAGCATGCACATAATAGAATCCACCAATACCCTTTACAATCTTTCCATCCATATATTATAGCTACTCCTGTGAAAATGTTGCAGAAATACCACTTGTATTAAAGCATGTAGTAACATCAATTCCGTCACTGTCAGTAATCTCTACAATAAATGAACCACTATTTGTTGTAAGGCCTGTAATAGGATCATTTCCACTAATATCAAGAGGGAAGGAATCTGCTCCTGCAGCACCGGTATATAAGCTGTATGACTTCTTTCCAACCTTATAAGCAATCTTAACATTTACATTGCCAAATTCTTCAAAGTCGTAATCACTATTAGTAACTGAACCGGCAAATGAAACTGAGTAAGTATAATTCTCTTTACCATTACTTATTACATATGAAACGGTAGAGCCTTCTTCAAGTTCACTGTCAACTGCTTCTGTCTGACTAATAACCTCTCCGGCAGGAACCTCATCATCAAAGTCATAAGAAGGATTTCCAACAAGCTTAGCCTCTTCAAGTGCCGTCTTTGCCTGCTCCTCAGTAAGGCCAACAAGATTAGGAACCTTTGTTGTTACTGTTTCTTTACCATTACTTACAATTATCTTAACAGTTGAACCCTTAGGCACTTCCTTGCCACTTTCAGGCTCCTGTGAAATAACATGATTCTTCTCAACCTCATCATCATATTCGAAGCCATGTGTAACTTCAAGGCCTGCTTCTCTAAGAAGAACCTGAGCCTGCTCATCTGTATATCCTTTAACATCAGGGACCTCAGTCATCTCCTTACCTGAAGATATAGTAATTATAATTTCATCATTTTTAGCAATACTATTACCTTCAGCTATACTCTGTTCAATAACATAGCCTTCTTCTACATCATTATCCTTCTTTTCTACAAATTTATAATTTGTAAATCCATTCTTCTTCATCTGCTCTTCAGCAGCTGTCTTATAAAGTCCAACAACATTGACCATAACACCCATCTCTTCAGTAGAATCCTCAGAAGAGTCTGTTGATGTCTCTGTCTTAACACCAGGCTTATCATCACCGCCAAAAGGATGCCAGCCTGCTATCTTTCCAATAATAAATATTACTAATATAGATATAATAATAACAAGTGCTACACTTGAAATCATAATAATCTTCTTAAGCTTTGGATCTATCTCTTCTTCTTCCTTAGCATATCTTGGATTAACAGGAGCTGCCTTCTCAATCTCTTCGTATTCATCATCATCACCATCCTCCGGGAACAAATCATCAATTGAAGATGGTTTCATAACAGGAATATTAATTCTTGATTCTGCTCTTGAGTCAAGTGGCTGTGCTGGAGCTGATGCAGTTGGCGCAGCAGCAGGTCTTTGAACAGACGGACCCGGTGTAACAGGTCTTTGCTGTGCTACTCTAGGTGCTGTTACCTGTGCTTCACCTGCATTAATCTGTCTTCCCTGCTTAATTGCATTCATCTCCTCCTGCGTCATCTTTACAGTTGGAGAATTATTAACAGCTGTTTGCACAACAATGCAATCTATGTTAGGATTTTCCTTTACTCTCTTTAAATCAGCAATAAGTGAATTAGCCGTAAGATATCGTCTTTCAGGCTTCTTCTGAGTACACTTAAGAATTACCTTCTCAAGACTTGTTGGTATATCAGGATAATATTCTCTTGGTGATACCATATCACTTTGAATATGCATAAGTGCTATTGCAACATTATTCTCGCCCTCAAATGGGACATGACCTGTAACCATTTCATATAAAGTAATACCAAGTGAATAAATATCACTTCTTTCATCACTATATCCACCTCTAGCCTGTTCAGGTGAAATATAATGAACACTACCCATTGCATTAGAAGTCATTGTATTTGATGAAGCTGCCCTTGCAATACCAAAATCAGTAACCTTCAGGCTTCCATTCTTTGCTACAATTATATTCTGCGGCTTAATATCTCTGTGAATAGTATGATTCTCATGTGCAATCTCAAGCCCCTGTGCAATCTGAATAGCAAAGTCAATTGCCTGTTCATAAGGAATTCTTCCGTTTTTTTGGATATATTCCTTTAAGGTAATACCCTCAACGAGCTCCATAACAATATAGTATATGCCATTCTCCTCACCTACATCATACACATTAACAATGTTTGGATGAGATAGTCCGGCAGCAGACTGTGCTTCATTTCTAAATTTTGATACAAAGCCTGCATCTGAAGAGAATTCCGGCTTTAATACCTTAATTGCAACAAATCTGTTAAGTACATGGCATTTCGCTTTATATACCTCTGACATTCCGCCCGAACCAACAGTTTCTATTATTTCATATCGATTACTTAACATCATTCCCTGATTAAGCATAATTTACTCCTCTCAATCTATAGCAGCAAGAACTACTGATATATTATCTTTTCCGCCGTAATAATTCGCTCTTTCAACCAATTTATCTACTGCAGCACTAAGTTCTTCATTCTCTCTAACAATATCCTTTATTTCATCATCTTCAATCATATTAGATAATCCGTCAGAGCAAAGAAGGAATTTATCTCCTAATTCAAGTTCAATCTCAAAAAAGTCAGGTACCACCTCACTACCAATGCCCATAGCTCTGGTAATAATATTCTTCTCAGGGTGATTCCTTCCCTTATTTCTATCAAGCTGGCCTGTTCTTATAAGCTCTTCAACAAGTGAGTGATCAAGGGTTACCTGCTTAATATCATTATTAATTAAGTACAATCTGCTATCGCCGATATTAACAACATACATTGTATTATCATCAACAACAGCAGCTACAAATGTCGTACCCATTCCACTATAATCCTCGTTCTCACGAGACAATCTCAAAACCTTATCATTTGCATATATTATCGCCCTCTTTAGCAATGAAACAGGATTCGAAACTGTGCTGTCACTAATATATTCAGTTACATATTCTATTGCTGTTCTAGATGCAACATCTCCTGCCTTATGTCCTCCCATACCATCTGCAACAATATACAAATTAGGTAACGGACCAATAGGCTCATCAGTAAAAAAGATACAATCCTGATTCATGCTTCTTTTTTTACCTACATCAGTCTTTCCATATGCTTTCATATATATCCTCCAAACTAAAGAGAATTATTTTCTTCTTCATATTTGCGTCGAAGCTGACCACAGGCAGCATCAATATCTCTGCCCATACTCCTTCTAATAGTAACATTTATTTTACTTTTTTCAAGTATATATTTGAATTTTTCAACTGAATCCTCGCTCGAACGACAATAATTGCGTTCCTTTATCGGATTCACAGGTATAAGATTTATATGACAATTTCTGCCATTAAGCAAAGAAGCAAGCCTTCTGGCATGAGACTCACTATCATTTTCATCCTTCACAAGGGAGTACTCAAACGTTACTCTTCTTCCTGTTTGCTCAAAATAATACTCACATGCCTCAAGGCACTCATCTATTGAATACTTATGTGCAATTGGCATAAGCTTTCTTCTAGATTCATCATCACTTGCATGAAGAGAAAGTGCAAATGTAACACTTAGCTTCTCATCCGCAAAACGCTTAATCATAGGTACAATACCGCAGCTGGATACCGTAATATTTCTTTGACTTATGTTTAGTCCCTTTTCATCATTTATTAATCTAATAAATCTAATAAGATTATCATAATTATCAAACGGCTCGCCAGTACCCATAATAACAATATTTGATACACGCTCACCTGTAATTCTTTGAATACTATATATCTGAGATAGCATTTCTCCGGCAGATAGATTTCTGATAAGACCTCCTATAGTCGATGCACAAAAACGACATCCCATACGACACCCTACCTGAGATGAAATACAAACTGAATTACCATGTTTATATCTCATAAATACACTTTCAATAACATTGCCATCGTATAGCTTAAAAAGGAATTTATTAGTACCATCCTCCCGAGATACAAGTCTTGTTACCATCGAAAGACCTTTATATTCCTTTCTTAATTGATCCCTCAGACCAATTGGAATATTTGTCATTTCATCCACATCAAGAATAAGCTTATTATGTATCCAGTCAAATATCTGTTTAGCCCTAAATGCAGGCTGATTCATATCCTTTATTCTATTTGTAAGCTCCTCGATTGTCATAGAAGCTAAATCAAGCTCAGCATTATCTATCATAGCAACCTACCTTTTAATAAATCTGGCAATAAAAAAGCCATCACATTTATCGATTCCCTGAAGTAATGTAATATACCCCTTTGATGCCCTATTCTCTAAAGAATTAGGAAAATATGGCGAAACAGAATCAAGCTCAAAATCAAAATTATCTATAAACCACTTAACATTATCATCATTTTCTTCTTTTGTTATTGTACAGGTAGAATAAACTAATACTCCACCGGATTTTACATATCTTGCCCCATTTTCAAGCATCTGTCTTTGAAGCATAGAAAGCTGCGATATCTTTTCTCTTGAAATATTATACTTAATATCATTCTTTCTCCCCATTATACCAAGACCTGAGCAAGGCAAATCGCATATAACAACATCAGCCTTATTAATCAGACTATCATCAAGAACGCAGGCATCATACACCTCAACTCTGACATTATTATAGCCTAGCCGTTCAACATTCTCCTCTATAAGCTCTGTTTTATCACTGCTTACATCTCTTGAAATTACAAGTCCCTTATCGCCTGCCAGCTCAGCTGCATACATCGTCTTACCGCCCGGTGCTGCACACATATCAATAACAAGATTGCCTTCCTTAATACCAGCCGCCTTAACAGCAAGACATGAGCTTTCGTCCTGTACTGCAAAACAGCCATCAAAGAAGCCCGGAACACGTCTTATATAATCATAATTGCTTATAATTAGTGATGTATCATTATACATTCCCTTCGCAACATCTATTCCCGCTAAAATAAGCTTCTGCATGAAATCTTCTACGGAAGTTTTATCAGTATTTACCCTGATTGATGTTCCTCTATCATTAACACCTGCTGATAAAATATACGACAAAATATCATCTTCATAATAATCACGTAATATTGATACTGTTTCTTCAGGTATAGAATACTTAATTGAATAATACTTTAGTATATCAGGTTCCTTTTCAGGAAAACTGATATTATCCATATTTCTGCAAATATTTCTAAGTACACCATTTACAAAGCCCTTAAGCCCTGAAAATCCTCTTTTAGCAGCCAGCTTAACACATTCATTACACGTCGCCTCATGCGGAATTGAATCCATATAAAATATCTCATATACACCCATTCGTAATATGCATCTGATCAACGGCTTGCATTTATTAATCTTAGTCTTAGATACCTGATTGATAATAAAATCGAGTCTAATACGCCACTCAATAACTCCCTCAACCATTCTTGTTATATAAGACCTTTCCTGCTTACTCATAAACTGATTTGAGGAAAGAGCAGTGTGAAGGGAAACATTAGAATATTTATTATTTTTTTCTATGTCAAGAAGTATATCTAATACTATTTCTCTTGGATTCTTCAAATCTATAATACCTGTCCTATCTCAAGTTTATTACCTGCCAGAAATGCTGCCGTATCCATAACCTTCTTGCCTTCCGGCTGAAGTCTTCTGATTCTAAGTGCACTATTACTACAAGCAATTGTAAAGCTCTTTTTTGTTACTCCTACAATCATTCCCGGTATTATGCTTCCGGCATCAATTCCTGAAGCTTCAAGGCCTTCAACAATACTCGAATCTATATCAATAACGTCTGCATCATATATCTTAGCACTCTTTCCATTAATATTTGTATAGGCACATGGCCATGGCTGAAGTCCTCTTATTAATCTTTCAAGCTCTATAGCACTCTTGCAAAAGTCAAGCCTTCCCATATCCTTTGTAAGCATTGATGCATAGCAACTCTTTGAATCATCCTGTGGTACTCTTACCGCCTTTCCCTGTTCAATAAGCTCTAATGTTGATAAAATCAGCTCTGAGCCAGCCTTAGCAAGCTTATCATGGAGTGTAAGTCCTGTATCCTTGCCATCAATTGCAACAACACATTTTTCAATCATATCACCTGTATCAAGGCCTTTAGCCATATACATTGTTGTAACACCAGTCTCCTTCTCGCCATCAATAATTGCCCTTTCTATAGGAGCAGCCCCTCTGTATTTAGGAAGAAGCGAAGCATGAATATTAATACATCCATATTTAGGAATATTAAGGATTGTCTCAGGAAGAATCTGTCCATATGCCGCAACAACAATAACATCCGGATTAATATCTCTGATTAATTCAACATTTTCTTCATCACGAAGCTTAACCGGTTGATAAACAGGAATATTATACAAAAGAGCCTTCTCCTTTACCGGCGTTGGAGCCACATTCTTTCCTCGTCCCTTTTGTTTATCGGGCTGTGTGAAGCATGCTATAACATTATGACCTGCATTTACAATAGCCTCAAGAGCTGCTACTGCAAATAAAGGGGTGCCCATATATACAATATTCATTACAAATCTCTCCTTAATTCTGTGTTTCGTACAATCCGTCTTCAGCTAAATCCTTATATAATACTCCATCTAAATGATCAACCTCATGACATATTGCTCTTGCAAGAAGGCCTTCACCTTCAACGGTTATCTCCTCCATGTTCTCGTTAAATGCCTTACAGATAACATGCATTGGTCTTGTTACAGTTCCTACAAGTCCCGGAAGGCTAAGACAACCTTCATCGCCCGTTTGTTCCCCATCAGATTCTATTATCTCAGGATTAATAAGTACAAGAGGATTGTCATCACCAATATCAATTACTACAATTCTCTTTAATATTCCGACCTGTGGTGCTGCAAGTCCAACACCATTTGCATCATACATGGTATCAAACATATCATCAATAAGCTCTGCAGTTCTTTTTGTAATCTCTTTTACAGGCTTGCAAGTTTTTCTTAATACACTATCTCCATCAACTCTTATATTTCTAATCGCCATTTTTATCTCTCCTTAATACATATTCATTGGATTAAAATCAAATTGTAAATTAACCTCGTCATTTGTCATATCATTAATATCCAAAAGCTCAATATAATCCTTTACTTCTATTAACTTATTATAGTATGCACTCTTTAAATATATTACCCTTCGGTAAATATCCTTTATTCTGGATAATACAGGTACTGCAGGTCCTATCACTGCAAGTTTTTTATCCGAAGTATATTTATCATTTATTTGCAAAGCAAGTCTGTTTGCCGTTTCATCCAGAAGAGTTTCATCCTTAGAAACCATTAAAACAACAAGCATATTACCCATAGGAGGGTAATGCATAATCATTCTGTATGAGCTTTCACAGCTATAAAATTCCTCATAATTCTGATTTGCTGCCGCCTTAATAGCATAGTTGTCAGGCTGATATGTCTGAATAACAACCTTGCCTGATATATCACCTCTTCCTGCTCTTCCGGCAGCCTGTGTAAGCAAATCAAAGGTACGCTCACCGGCTCTATAGTCATTCTCAAATAATGTAAGATCCGCAAGAATAATTCCGACAAGTGAAACACGTGGAAAATCATGACCTTTAACTATCATCTGTGTACCAATCAGAATATCTGCTTCTCCATTTCCAAATGAGGATAGAATATTTTCGTGAGAATTCTTCTTTGATGTTGTATCCTTATCCATACGAAGAGTTCTGGCACCGGGAAACATATTCTTTATCTCTTCCTCAACCTTTTGCGTTCCTGTACCATATCCACCAATAAACCTTGATGAACAAGAAGGGCATTTGTCAGGTTCATTAATCTGGTAGCCGCAATAATGGCAAATGAGCTTTCTATTATTATGCTTTGTTAATGATACGTCACAATGAGGACATTTAATAACCTCACCACAGCTTCTGCAGGAAATACAGCTGTTAAAGCCTCGTTTATTAATAAACAGCATTATCTGCTCATGTTTATTTAACCTATCATTAATATCACATGCCAGTTCCTTACTAATTATTGAACGATTACCACTTCTTAGCTCGTTTCTCATATCAACAATACTGCAGGTTGCAAGGGAATTATTCTTAGCCCTTTTATCAAGCTTCCATAAGGTATATTCACCCAAAACCGCTCTTCTATAACTCTCTAGCGAAGGTGTTGCAGAACCTAATATAACACTAGCTCCATCAAGCTCTGCCCGTTTACAGGCAACCTCCCTGGCATGATACTTAGGTGGATAATCGCTCTTATAGCTGGTCTCATGCTCTTCATCAATAATAATCAGTCCCAGCCTTTCAAATGGCGTAAACAGCGCAGAACGCGGACCGATTACAACATCAACCTCACCATTTTTTGCTCTTAGCATCTGGTCATATTTCTCTCCATCGCTAAGCTTTGAATTTATTACCGTTACTCTGTCACCAAAATATCTTGTAAAATATTTCACAGTCTGATACGTAAGTGCAATCTCCGGAATAAGTACAATAGCCTGCTTTCCTTCACATACTACTTTCTTAATTGCTCTAATATATATCTCTGTCTTTCCACTTCCTGTTATTCCGTGAAGAAGATAAGTTTTCTTTATTCCATTATCAATATCCCTGGCAAATTCATTTATTATACTCAGCTGTTCGTTATTCAGTGTAATATCAACAGCGTTGTCTATACTATTATTTGTTACACTTCTATATACAGCTTTTGATTCAATTGATATTACTCCCTCATCTACCAGTGCATTTAATGTCTGTGGAGATATATTCAGCTTATCTGTAACAACATTCTTGGGAAGCTTATCTGTATCTATTAGCTCACTAACTAATCTGAGCTTAGCCTTAGCATTCTTTCTTTTATATTCCAATAAATGATTCTTCGCTGTTTCCTTATCGATGTTTAATACAACATCCTTTAATGTAACAGGCTTTATACTCTTCTTGACGGGCATCACTGTCCTAAGAGCATTTATCATGGTAGAGCCATAATTCTCCTTTATCCATGCAGCAAGCTTTATCAGCTTAGAGGATATGGCAACACCATCCTTATCTATATCAACAATTTCCTTTAATTTATCTTCATCATAATTAGTTTTATCCGTAATTTCAATTACATATCCCAATCTAACATGATTTCCTCTTCCAAATGGTATCTTTACAGGACTACCTACCGATATCAAATCTGTTAGCTTATCCGGTATTCTATATTGAAATACTTTGTCTACTTCCTCATGCGAAATATCTATAATTATATCCGCATATTTTTTCAACATCCTCTTCCTCCAATATCTCTCTGATTAAATCTCTTTCATCCATATGGTTCTTTACTCCGCATATCTCCTGATAGTCTTCATGGCCTTTACCGGCAAGTATAATTACGTCGCCTTCCTTTGCATTCATTATTGCATATCTGATAGCTTCTTTTCTGTCAATTATCTCAACATAATTACCGGTAGTCTTTGATATTCCTATCTTTATATCATCGATTATTGCCTGAGGTTCTTCATATCTTGGGTTGTCAGATGTAATAATTGTCAAATCTGCCATATTGCCTGATACTTCACCCATTTCATAACGTCTGTCCTTTGACCTGTTTCCGCCACAACCAAACAGACATACCAGTCTTTTTGGATTATAGCTTCTAAGTGTAGAAAGAATACTGGAAAGACTCATAGCATTATGAGCATAATCAATTAATATAGTAAATTTATTTGAAATGGAAACAGGCTCTACACGACCTTTAACCATAATACCTGTCAAAATACTTTTTATTGTTTCAAATGGCACTCCCATTCTGTCGGCAACAGCTATAGCTGCAAGAGAATTATAAATACTAAAATCGCCGGGCAGATTAACTGTTATTTCACCTTGCTTTATTCCATCAAGCATATATCTTATGCCCATATGGCCTTCCTTGTAATAAAGCTCATGACCTTTAGCCATATAATCACAAGTACTTTTCATACCATATTTTATTATGCTGCAGGTAGCATCCTTAATCATAGTATCAACATTTTCATCATCACAATTAAATATTCCAACCTTACATAGCTTGAACAGCTTACTCTTCCACATAGCATATTCTTCAAATGAGCTATGCTCATTAGGTCCAATATGATCCTTGGACAGATTAGTAAAAATACCATAATCAAATTCAATCCCGGCAATTCTGTCCATCATAAGGCCCTGTGACGAAACCTCCATCACAACACTATCAAGACCATTGTCTACCATATCCTTAAGTGTTTTATGAATAACTATAGATTCAGGGGTCGTATTATTAGCAGGTATTGATGATACACCGTCTATCATCTCAATTGTACCGATAAGGCCTGTTTTATGACCTGCACTCATTAACATTTCTCTTATCATATATGTTGTTGTAGTCTTGCCTTTAGTTCCGGTAATACCAATAACTGTAAGCTTTCTTGAAGGATTACCATAAAAATTGCTGCTAATAATACCCATAGCAGTCCTGGTGCTTGCTGTTTTAATAATAAGAACACCACTAATAGCAGGAACGTCATCTTCAACAACAATGCAGGCTGCCCCTTTATCTATCACATCATTTATGTATTTATGCCCATCACTGTTTGCACCCTTAACACATATAAATAAGCTAGCCTTTGTAACCTGTCTGGAATCATTATAAATATTGTTAATGTCAATATCTATATCACCAGAAATAACACTATATTCAATTCCTTCAAATAACTGCTCTGCTTTCATTATGGTTCAACCCCTTTGAAATAATTACTCTAATTATGAAATAAGAGGCTGTTCAAAAAAATAACAACCTCTTTATCTTCTAGTTCTCGCTTTCGTCGTCGCTTACAATCTTTACCTTACCGCTGTATAGTTCATCAACTGCAATTGATAAAGGCTTGTCATTTATTGTATCAACTAATGGTTCCTGACCGCCAATTATCTCTCTGGCACGCTTTGCTGTAGCAAGTACGATAGAATATCTGCTGTTAACAACAGGATGCTCTCCCGGCTCAACTGCTGAATTAACAACTTCCATTAAATCTGAGTATGATGGATGTAACATAATATTAAATCCCCTTTCTTTTATTACAATATAATAATTCTATTTAAATCTCCTTTAATTCATCCTTTATTTCTTGAATAAATTGAAGATTGTTAGCACATCTGCATGAATAGCCTCTAATAATCGAATTAACTTCTTCAACACAGACATCAAGATTATCATTAATAACAATATAATCATATTTGTCCATGTCGCAGGCTTCCTCTGTAGCCTTCTTAAGTCTCTTTACAATAGTCGCCTCATTCTCAGTACCTCTAGAAACAAGCCTGTCCCTTAAGCTTTTTATGCTTGGTGCAGCAATAAATATAAGCAAAGCTTCAGGATATTGCTGTTTAACACTCATAGCACCCATTACTTCTATTTCAAGGATAATATCCTTACCCTCATTGAGACTTTGCTCAACATATTTTCTTGGCGTACCATAATAATTCTCAACATACTGAGTCCACTCAAAGAATCCGCCATAATCGATAAGGTTCTCAAATTCACCCTTATCCATGAAGTAGTATTCTCTGCCATTAACCTCACCCTCACGAGGTGCTCTCGTTGTAGCTGACACAGACAAATTATATCCGTATTCAGATACAAGTCGTTTTACAACCGTACCCTTGCCTACGCCTGAAAAACCTGAAATAACAATCAATGTACCCTTCTTATTCATATATCTACTCCAAATTCTGTATCTGTTCTCTAACCTTTTCTATATCAGTTTTAAGCTCTATTGCTTTATTTGATATATCAAGAGAATTAGCCTTAGATAATATTGTATTAGCCTCTCTGTTCATTTCCTGTGCAATGAAATCAAGCTTTCGTCCAACACTTCCGCCAATACTAAGTATACTCTTTGTGCTGTCAATATGGCTCTTTAATCTTACAGTTTCTTCATCCACACATATCTTATCAGCATATATTATTACCTCTGTTGCTATTCTGTTCTCATCAATAACAACATTACCCAGAAGCTCATTCACTTTATCATAAAGCTTCTGCCTATATTCTGAAACAAGCTCCGGAGAACGCTTTTCAATATATGCAACAGCATCTGCCATATTATTAAGCTTGTCTGTAATATCATTCTTGAGGTTTTCTCCCTCAGTAATTCTTGATTCAACAAATTTTACTGCTGCTTCATCAAGAGCTTCCTTAATTAATTCCCATATTTCATCTTCATCAACACTTTGTTCTTCAATCGTAAATACATCCGGAAATCCACCAAGCACAGACGGTGATATCTTATTGTCTATACCGAACTCCATAGACATCTCATTAAAGTAGCTCATATAAAGCAAGGCAAGCTCCTTGTTGTACTTAACATTAACCTTATTTTCTGAACAATCCTCATATGTAATGAATATATCAATCTTACCACGCTCAACATATTTCTTAATATATGTTCTGATTGTAGTTTCAAGAAAGCTAATCTTCTTAGGCATCTTAATACTGATATCACAAAATCTATGATTAACTGCTTTCATCTCAACTACAACTCTTCGTTCATTGGCAGTTATCTCGCTACGGCCAAACCCCGTCATACTCTTTATCATATACTATCTCCTTTTATGCTATGCAAAATTATAATACAATACGAATCGCAGATGTCGAATAACATAAATAACTCGCGATTCATTATCGCAAACAAGCATAACTACAGATACTATATTATACTTCAAAGCAAGCCAAAAATCAAATATTTTAGAAAGAAATTACTCAATTGTTCCGGGTTGATTTTATTTGTCACAAATGATATTATATCGTTACTATTTTCACAAATGAGGTGCCAGATAATGGGTAATGATTCCATAGTTTTATATAAGCTTATTGTCCTATATATGCTTGACCGTGTTGATTTTACACTTACAAATTCACAGATATCAGAATTCATCCTAACAAAGGGATATACTAATTATTTCACCTTACAGGAGGCTGTAAACGGCCTTATTGAAAGCGAATTTGTATATGTTTCAACTATCAGAAGTTCTTCCCATTACAAGATAACTGATAAAGGTGAAGAAGCCCTAAGTCTGTTCGAGAATAGAATTCCTTATGCTATCAAACAGGACATTTTAGACTATTTTGACAATCAGAAGATTAATCTTAAGAACGAAGCAGAGATTTATTCTGACTATTCCTTAAATGAATCAAATGAATATACTGTAACCTGTATAATAAAGGATAGAAAGGAAACTCTTGTCGATCTCAAATTTAATGTTCCTACAAAAGCAACAGCAATAACCATTTGTGACAACTGGCGTCAAAGAAGCACAGAGGTCTATGATTATCTGATTAATCAGCTATGGGTTACAAAGAGCAATAATTAATTATTCTACTGCTCTTTCTCCCCATATATTATGCTACTAATTACATCCCATATTTCTTCTCTACCCTGTTTGGTCTGAGCAGAAAATGGGATTATTTTTGTATTTGGAAGAACTGAAAGCTTTTCCTTAATAATCTTTATGTTCTTTTGAAGCTGGCTTCTTTTTATCTTATCAAGCTTAGTTGCAATAATAATTGGTTCATATCCATTATCAACAATCCAATTATACATAATGCAATCGTTTTCTGAAGGTGCATGACGTATATCTACCAACAAAAATACCTTCTTAAGCTGCTTTGAACTGCTTAAGTACCGCTCAATCATTTTTCCCCATTTTGCACGTATTTCTAAAGAAACCTGTGCATATCCATATCCCGGCAAATCCACAAAATATAGCTCTTTATTTATATTATAGAAATTAATCGTCTGGGTCTTTCCCGGTTGGGAAGATGTTCTTGCCAATGACTTTCTATTTAACAAACCATTTATAAGCGACGACTTACCAACATTTGATTTACCTGCAAATGCAATCTCCGGCAATTCATTATCCGGAAGAACACTTGTTATACCACATACACATTCAAGCTCTGCACTTTTAATTACCATCATAATCTCCTATAAACTATACGAGCGCATTTTTTAGCACATCATCCATTGTTGAAACAGGAATAATATTCATTTCTGAAATAATATCCTCACCAACCTCTTCTAAATTGACAACATTTGTTTTAGGAATAATAACGTTCTTTATTCCAATACTCTTTGCTGCTAAAAGCTTCTCCTTAAGGCCTCCAATAGCAAGCACATTTCCTCTAAGTGTAATCTCTCCTGTCATGGCAAGCTTACCCTTTACAGGCTTATTAAAGATAGCCGAATAAAGTGCTGTTGCCATTGTAATTCCTGCAGAAGGGCCATCCTTTGGAACTGCACCTTCAGGAATATGTATATGAATATCATGCTTCTCATAATAGTCTTCTCCAAGCGTCTCAGACTCCTTCATTGATCTGATATAACTAAGTCCTGCAATTGCAGACTCTTTCATTACATCACCCATCTTGCCTGTTAGCTGGAGCTGACCATTTCCAGGCATGACATTTACCTCAATATCAAGAGTAACACCACCTACTGCAGTCCAGGCAAGTCCTCTTACAAGGCCAACTTTATTTGTCAAATCATGAGAATCGTCCTTATATATTGCAGGTCCAAGCATTTCTTCAACCATTTTCTTATCTACCTTAACTAAATCAGCTTTTCCGGTCAGTATCATACGGCATGCTTTTCTACACACCTTATCAATCATTCTTTCAAGACCACGTACACCTGCTTCACGCGTATAATACTTAATTATATGCTTTATTGCACCACTATTTATCTTAAACTGGTTCTTCTTAAGGCCATTTTTCTCCCTGGCCTTATTCACAAGATATAACTTGGCAATATTATATTTCTCATCCTCTGTATAGCCTGATATCTCAATAATCTCCATTCTGTCAAGCAATGGTCCCGGTATCATGGATGCATCATTAGCAGTTGCAATAAATAATACCTTGCTTAAATCAATTGGAACCTCAAAATAATGATCCTGGAATTTATTGTTTTGTTCACTATCAAGCACCTCAAGAAGCGCAGATGATACATCTCCCTTATAATCACTGCTAACCTTATCAACCTCATCTAATAGAATAAGTGGATTATTAGTCTTCGTCTTTGAAATAAGCTGAGCAATTCTACCAGGCATTGCACCAATATACGTTTTTCTGTGTCCTCTTATTTCTGCCTCATCTCTAACACCACCAAGAGACATTCTTATATATTCTTTATTTGTAGCTGAAGCTATAGATCTTGCAATAGATGTCTTTCCTGTACCAGGTGGTCCAACAAGGCATATAATAGGCATATTTCCCTTGCTGTTCATAATATGCACAGCAAGATAATCAACTATTCTGTCCTTTACCTCTAAAAGCTTGTAATGATCCTTTTCAAGAATATCAATAGCCTTAGAAAGATCGTTATTTTCTACAGATGATTTATCCCAAGGATAATCAAGCAGAGTTTCAATATAATTCAGAATAATTCCATTTTCTGCTGACATCTGAGGAATTGATCTATAACGCTTTATCTCCTTTTCAAGCTTCTCATATACCTCCTTAGGAGCATTGCAGGAATTAAGTCTGTCCATTAGCTCATCTGCTGTTTCTTCAACATCATCCTCGCCTAATTCCTTTTTAATGACACTAAGCTGTTCTCTTAGTACATATTCCTTTTGATGTTTATTTACGCACTCCTGAAGCTTTTCCTTAATATCATTTCTAATAGATACTATTTCAAGCTCCTCTTCAATTATTCTAATAAGCTTAATAACACGTTCTTTAATATCAATAGCCTCGAGTATCTCCTGCTTCTTTTCAAATGGAGCAGGAATAAAATCAGCCACTCCGTCAGTAAGCATAGCTATATCCTTTATTGCAAGAAGATTCTTGTATAGTATCTTATTGGTACCAAGTCCACTAGTATATGCCAATTTAAGCTTTTCTATTATCATCCTTCTATATGTCTCTTCTTCCTGTTTTGACATATTGAGGCTAGCATTCTCATTTATTATCTCAACATCAGCATCATAAAATCCATCCTCTTTATAATAGCTGACTATTCTTCCTCTTTCCTTTGTTTCAAGAAGAACTCTCACAGTCTTGTTGGGAAGCTTAATAAACTGTTTTATCTTTGCAGTTACTCCAACTGAATACAAATCAGGTTCCTTTTTCTCATCAACAACAGAGCTCTTAGCTGTAACCAAAAAAATCATACCATCGCTCTTCATTGCGGCTGTAGCCGCTTCACAGGATTCTTTATTTAACACATCCAAATGAGTAGATGTAGACGGCATAATATTAATGCCGCGAAGGATCATCATTGGCATACTCCAGTTAATTTTTTCCATATAAGTATCTCTCCTCGTACAGTATAACTGACATTTTATTTCAATTAGCATAAAAGCCGGGATTAATTCATCCCGACTTTAATATGTTTTATTTAAGCAATCTCTCCATCGCTCGTGTTTGAGCGTTTCTTCTTATTCTGCTTTTTCACAACAGGTGCGTTAGCATACTCAATAATCGGTTCTGCTCCATTTACTATAACATCCTTTGTAACGATGCATTTCTTAACTGTATCATCAGACGGAATCTCATACATTAAATCCAGAATCGCCTTCTCAATAATTGCTCTAAGACCTCTGGCACCTGTTTCTCTTTCCATAGCCTCTTTGGCAATCTCTCTAAATGCATCCTCTTCAAATTCAAGCTCAACACCATCAAGTTCAAATAATCTCTTATACTGCTTATATATCGCACTCTTCGGCTCAGTAAGTATTCTGATAAGAGCTTCTTCATCAAGCATATCAAGAGTAACTGCAACAGGTACTCTTCCTACAAATTCAGGAATAAGACCATATTTCACAAAATCCTGTGGAACAACCTGCTTTAACAGCTGTCCTATATCCTTATCTGATTTATTTACAAGCTCAGCATTAAATCCTATGCCCTTCTTACCAACTCGTGCATCAATAATCTTATCAAGTCCTTCAAATGCACCACCACATATAAATAATATGTTTGTTGTGTCAATCTGGAAGAATTCCTGATGAGGATGCTTTCTTCCGCCCTGAGGTGGAACAGATGCAACAGTACCCTCTATTATCTTAAGGAGCGCCTGCTGGACACCTTCACCTGATACATCTCTTGTAATAGATACATTCTCACTCTTCTTAGTAATCTTATCTATCTCATCAATATATATAATTCCATGCTCTGCACGTTCAATATCATAGTCGGCCGCCTGAATAAGCTTTAACAGGATATTCTCAACATCCTCACCTACATATCCGGCCTCAGTAAGTGCAGTTGCATCAGCTATGGCAAATGGTACATTAAGTAGCTTAGCAAGTGTCTGTGCTAAATATGTCTTACCAGAACCGGTAGGTCCAACCATAAGTATATTACTCTTTTGTAATTCAACCTCAAAATCCTTATCAGCAAGAATTCTCTTATAATGATTATAAACTGCAACTGAAAGAACCTTTTTAGCTTCCTCCTGTCCAATTACATACTGATCAAGGAAATTCTTGATTTCTTTTGGCTTTAAAAGATTTATACCCTCTTCTGTCTGAACCTCTTCAAATTCTTCATCAATAATCTCTGCACAAATCTGAATACATTCATCGCAAATAAATACATCCGGTCCGGCTATCAGTTTTCTAACCTGATCTTGTGATTTATTACAAAATGAACATCTAAGTTGTTTTCTATCGTCACTACGATTTGCCATTATTATACCTCTTTACTATCTATTAGCTATTACGCTGTCTATCAGTCCGTATTCGCAGGCCTCAGCTGCAGTCATCCAGTTATCGCGCTCTGTGTCAGCCGCAATAACATCAAGCGGCTTACCAGTATTCTCGCTAAGCATTCTGTTAAGCTTTTCCTTTGTTTTTAAGATATGCTTTGCTGCAATTTCAATCTCTGTTGCCTGACCCTGTGCTCCGCCAAGTGGTTGATGAATCATAATCTCTGAATTAGGAAGGGCAAATCTCTTACCCTTCGCACCACCGGCAAGGAGAAATGCACCCATACTAGCCGCCATACCACAACAAATTGTTGACACGTCACACTTTATATACTGCATAGTATCATATATTCCCATACCAGCTGTTACAGAACCACCAGGACTATTAATATATAATGAAATATCCTTTGATGGATCCTCTGATTCTAGAAAAAGTAACTGTGCAATAACAATACTTGCTGATACATCATTAACCTCTTCACCTAAAAATATAATTCTATCCTTAAGTAATCTTGAATAAATATCGTATGAGCGTTCACCACGACTGGTCTGCTCAATAACATAAGGCACTAAACTCATATACTATACCTCCATTATATAAAGCTAAAAGAAAAATTATACTTCCTTTGCACTTTCAACAACTAATTCTCCAGCCTTTTTAACAGCCAAATCTCTCTTAATGCTATTCTTCTCAGCATCTCCCATGAATTTCTTAACATCCTCAAGCTCCATCTGGTACTGCTTAGCCATATTAGAAAGCTCTTCATCAAGCTCTTCATCTGACACCTCAATCTTCTCAGCGTCTGCAACAGCTTCAAGAACAAGACGTGACTTAATTCTTGCTTCTGCATCCGGTTTAACTCTTTCAAAGAAAGCTTCCTCTGTAATACCAAAAATCTGGAGATACTGCTCGTACTTAATTCCCTGATACTGTAATGACTGAGCAAAGTCATCTCTAATCTTTTCCTGCATATCCTTAATCATTGCATCTGCAATGTCCATTGTTGCGTTATCACAAATCTTCTTGATAACTCTGCTTTCTTTCTCCTGTTCAGCCTCTTTCTTCTTCTTAACGATAAGTGTCTGCTTAACATCCTCTTTGTACTCATCAAGTGTATCAAACTCTGAAACCTCTGAAGCAAATTCGTCATTAAGCTCTGGAAGGTCATTCTCCTTTATCTCCTTAATTACACACTTAAATAAAGCCGGCTTACCCTGAAGCTCTTCAGCCTGATAATTCTCTGGGAAAGTAACATTAACTTCAACATCCTCACCAATATTCTTACCAACAAGCTGATCCTCAAATGTATCAATAAAAGAATGTGAGCCAAGAACAAGCTTATAATTCTCGCCTTTACCGCCTTCAAAAGCAACTCCATCTACAAAGCCTTCAAAGTCAAGTGTTACCTCATCTTCAAGCTTAGCAGCTCTATCTGTTACAGGTACCATTCTTGAGTTCTTCTTCTGTTCACTCTTGATTTCCTCCATAACATCCTCATCAGTTACTTCAAAATCAACCTTCTCAATCTCAACACCCTTATATTCACCAAGTGTTACCTCAGGCTTAACAGCAACCTCAGCTGTATAGATAAAATCCTTACCCTTTTCAATCTGTTCAACATCAATAACAGGTCTTGAAACAATATCAATCTCACAATCTGAAATTTCCTTTGGATAAGTCTTATTAATTAATGAATTAGCAGCCTCCTCATAGAATACCTCTGCACCATACATCTTCTCGATCATTGCCTGTGGTACCTTACCCTTACGGAAACCAGGAATATTAAACTTACCCTTCTGCTTGTTATAAGCCTCTGTAATTGCCTTCTCAAACTCATCTGCAGGTACTGTAATAGTAAGCTTTGCCATGCTGTGCTCAAGCTTTTCCACTGTTAAACTCATCTTTGTATTTCCTCCTTATAATCAGCACTTTATGCTTTCTCTCTCTTAAATATGCGATTTTAACCGCATCAATCAATCGATTATAACACACCTGCATTTATTTTGTCAAAGCAAAAAAGATGCTGCAAATAATGCAGCACCTTTTAATCGGATAGTTAATATATATTATCTACCTGACATCTGCTCTTCCTGTCTCTTGATCATCTGACGAACCATCTCGCCACCGATTGAACCAGTCTGAGCTGATGTTAAATCACCATTGTAACCATCTTTAAGGTTAACTCCAATTTCTCTGGCAACTTCCATCTTAAATCTATTCATGGCATCCTTTGCCTGTGGAACACTCATCTTGCTTGTTCCATTTGAATTAGAACTTGGCATATCATTTTCCTCCATATTTCTTATTAAGACTTATGTCTTATTAGTATTATGTTCATATTAAAAAATGATATTATGCCAATTTGTGGAACAATGATTAATCTTAATAGCTCATCGGCTCCTCTTCGCCATTCATAACTCTTATTGCGCCCTGAGCAAGTGCAAGTAATTCGTCCTCACCAGGATATACTGTAAATGGAGCAATAAATCCTGCTCTCTTTTCAAGCTCACCACATGTATATTTTGAATATGCAATACCACCTGTAAGAATTATCTGATCTACCTTGCCACAAAGCACAGTTGACATAGCTCCTATATCCTTTGCTACCTGCTGATAAAATGCATCCTGTACAAGCTTCGCATTCTCATCACCATCAAATACCATCTTCTCAAGATCTCTAGCGTCATTGCTGCCAATATATGCATTAAATCCGCCATTACCAACAAGCTTCTTCATAACCTGCTGCATAGTATATTCTCCGGAAAAGCACATCTTCACAAGATCACCTGCCGGAACTCCGCCTGCTCTCTCCGGAGAAAAAGCTCCTTCTCCATCAAGTGCATTATTAACATCTACTATTCTTCCCTTCATATGAGCACCTACTGATACACCGCCACCCATATGAACTACAATGAGATTGAGATCCTCGTACTTCTTGCCATTCTCCTTAGCATATCTCTTAGCAACTGCCTTCTGATTAAGTGCATGGAATACACTTCTTCTAGGAAGCTCCGGAACACCTGAAAGTCTTGATGTAGGCATAAGCTCATCAACAACAACAGGATCAACAATATATGAAGGAACTCCTATCTCATCACCTATCTCACGAGCTAATATACCTCCAAGATTTGATGCATGCTGTCCCTGCTTACCAATTTTAAGGTCCTCAAGAAGCTCATCACTTACAGGATATGTTCCACCAGGTATTGGCTTAAGCATTCCACCTCTACCTACTACAACATCAAGTGTCTTGATATCAAACTCCTTCTGTGCAAGGATGTCAAGAATTACCTTCTTTCTGAAATCCTTCTGCTCTACAATAAGACCAAAGCCGGCAAGCTCTTCTGTTGTATGTCTTAATGTCTCTTCAAATAATAATGTTTCATCTTCAAATACACCAATCTTTGTTGATGTTGAACCCGGGTTAATAATAAGAATCTTGTATGACATAATACTCCTCCACTATTTATTGCTCTTCATAGCTTCAGCAACGACTGCTGCAAGAGCTATAGAATTCATCTTAACTTCAAATGTATCTGATCTTGATGTAAGAATAACCGGTGCATCTGTTCCTGTAATAATACATCCATTCTTACATGATGTTGTATGTACAAGGCACTTATATACAAGGTTACCTGCATGAATATCCGGGAATAAAAGAACATCTGCATCACCTACAATCTTTCTTCCTGTTGCACCCTTGTGCTTAGCTGCTTCAGGATCAATTGAAAGATCAAGTGATAAAGGTCCATCTACTATACATCCTGTAATAACGCCTTCCTCATTCATCTTAGCAAGCTCTGCTGCCTCAACTGTTACAGGCATCTTTGGATTAACAACCTCAACTGCTGCAAGTGGTGCAACCTTTGGATTCATAATTCCACAAGCATGAGCTACCTCAACTGTATTCTCGATAATTGACTTCTTGTCCTCAAGAGTAGGATATGTCATAAATGCAACATCTGTAAGGAATAAAAGTCTATCAATACCAGGAACCTCAAATACTGCAACATGTGATAATGGCTTTCCTGTTCTAAGACCTACCTCTTTATCAAGAACGCTCTTTAAAAAGCCCTTAGTATCGATAAGTCCCTTCATATACATATCAGCCTTCTTGTTATGAACAAGCTCAACTGCCTTAAGTGCAGCTGCTGTAGTATCAGGCTCATTTATTATCTCAAAATCAGAAAGATCCATATTAAGACCTGCTGCTATCTCTCTTATCTTAGCTTCGTCACCAACTAAAATAGCATCAGCAATTCCCTTTTCCTTTGCTGCCTTAACTGCCTCTAAGATAGGCTCATCCTGGGCACATGCAACAGAAACTGTCTTTCTTTCACACTGTGATACCTTTGCTAATAAATCATCAAATCCTTTACTCATTTGTTTGCACCTCATTAATATTTATCATTTTGCTCATATGGTATCACTTATAAATAAAAAGGTCAATAAAAAATCAAAAGGATAAAAGCTGCTGTAAGGGCAATCAAAAACACTGCAATCATAATAAATAATGGCACACCGTCTCCTGTAGAAGGGCTATCCGTTTTCTCTCTTTTTTCGGGATATGGCGCTTTCTCACTATTATCCTCAGTTGAAACATCATCTACTCTTGTAACCAATTCAGTTTCTTCATCGGTTGTTACTTCAGTTGTAACCTCTGTTGTAGTCTCTGTAGTGCTTTCTGTTGTAGTCTCTGTTGAAATCTCAACAATTCGTATAGTCTGATTCTTGTCCTCCATATCCTCATGACTTGCGATTATCTCATCCTCATAGAACTCCTTATCTCTTAAATACTCAAAAACAACAAGACTCTTTCCCTTTAGATTATCATTAGGAATAGTATAGCTAATATCTACTGACATATTCTCGCTATCAGCCACAAATGTCATTGATGCTGTATAAGTTTCATTATTGATTATTAGCTTATCATTAGTTGCTTTATCCATTATTACACCATCAACAGTATATTCATGCCCTATATCAAGCTTTGTAAGATATACTGTATCAACTATAGTAATATATGGGTCATCACCACAATATACTCTATCGCCTGATGTACTTTCTACCGCAGAGGTCTTTATCGTCGGAAGCTCGTAATTATATATGTCCTCAAGAACAACCATATCTCCATCACTATCATTTGGAATATCAAATGTTATTGTATCTATCAGCTTATATCTCCCAATATTTGCTTCACATCTAAGCTCAGTAAGGTAATATCTTCCGGAAGGAAGTGCACCCACCGAGTTATCCTCCTTTGATGAATAATAACCATTCTCGTCAGTATATATTGCTACTTTTATTCTTCCGGTTTCATCCTCCAGAAGGAATCTGACATTTGCTATAGCTTCTTTTGTTATTGCATCCTTTTTTACAAATGAAAAATAACCATTAGCTTCATCATCAACTGCTTCATAAACAACCTCAGCCGTTGTATCATATTCCATCGTTTCACCATTTGAATATAATGTAATTTTATCCCATGATACAGTAAGAATTGCATTATTATTATTTACAAGATAACCGGAGGGCGATTTAGTCTCAATAATTATATAGCTTCCTATTGGGATTCCTGATATAGTATCAGTTCCCTTACCATCATATATCGTTTCCTTTACAATTCCTATACCATCTGCATCTGATACAAAGGTACCAATTGCTTTATTATCCTTATCATACACAACATATTCAGCATTAGAAAGCGGACTTCTGTTTGAACTGTCAGACTTATTAAGCCTGACACTACCTGTAACCGGTCTGTCATAGCCCTGTGCATATGCCGCGACAGAACGTTTTCTTGACATATTACCTTCATCAACTTCTATAGTAATCATTCCCGTATTATGATAAAAGCCTGTCGATTTCACATTATTCTTTGTGACTGTTTCATTATTATTACTGTCTACTGTCCATAGATACTGCGATTCTGATATTCTATATGTTCCAAATGGCACCTCAATATATTGCTGCATTATTTTGTCTGCACCATAGCTGTTATATTCCTCAGGAGATTTAAATATAAGCCTGTTACCATTTTCCTTATCCTGATAGAACAAACCATTATATGAGGAAATGAACCTTCCTGCCACCTTGCCATCATTATCATATACGAAATACGTTATTCCTGCCATATTATAGGCTTTATTTCTGCTATAGTTATAATACGCGTTGATATTATATGCCGATGTATAAGACAGCTTATCTGATGAATATATATTATTCTTTGACATCCATATATATCCTTTTGGGGTTTCCCATTCAATAGATATATCAACAACATCAGCAGCTGCTGCCCCGCTAAATATTAATGTTTGATCACCCGACGCCTTAGAATCGGCTCCATATGCAGTTATACCAACGCAGCCCTCCATGCTATCTAGTACCATCCGGTCATTTGTTGTCAGCTCCGTACTAAAGAACAGCTCACTACCACAATAAACCTTATGCTCTCCCTTTTTGAATAACGTAAAACTGTCTGCACCTTTTTCCTTAACATGAAGATAACATTTGCTTGGTACTATAATGCTAATATAATTCTTTGAATTACCCTTAAGCTTAATATGGTCAGTCCTTTTACGTTTTGTATTCGTTGTTTTATCGTCATAAACGTAATACCCTCTTAATACACATCTGTCTTCATACTCTTCTTTTGTCTCAATATTTTGTATACACAATCCGGTCTCGCTGCTATTCAGATTAATATCAGGTTTTTTGCTAATATAATTATAATAATCCTCACAGCACTTTCTGAGTGTGCCCTCATGTCTTATATAATCCATAGTAAGTGCCATAACAACAATTCTCTGGTTTTTCGACATACCATTAAAACCACTCCATGCAAATGGTGATGAATATCCATAAAATAAAGCCTTTCTTATCATGGAATTATTAATTCGTACAACAGAAAAATCTGATGTATTAGTAACATATTTCAAACTATGATCACCACACCAGGCTTCATATTCCTCTCCATTATATCTAACTATATATTCATCTGTAGTTGTACCATCATATATGGCAGTACCTTTATTAAAGATACCATCCTCATATTCCATAAGAACTGCCATGTCATAACTACTATCCATAGGAGTAGCAAGATTCTTATATTGAGATTCTTTAGCATCAGAATTAATCAAACTTCCAACAAAAATTGCTGCAAATAGCAAAATTACAGTCAGAAAAACTGACATGAGATGTTTTGATATAAAACTAAAAATATTCATATTACCATGTCCTTTCATATTATTAGTAAGGAACATGCTATTATTCACGGCCGCACAATAATCAAGACATATCCTTTTAGCTTGCAAGGAATTATTGTATTCTTTGCATATATTGCTTTCTTTGAATACATAAAAGGACGTCTCCTTTTATTAGCTAAACAAAAAAGCTTACGCATATAATAAAATCGCGTAAGCTTCTAAGTCAACACATTCGCTACAACTCGCAAAATTGTCGAATATCAGTTGTTTTTATTAGTTTTTTCAACCTTTTGGATAATTTAGTCTATCCTCAGTAATGCCATATAATACTTCTCTTAAGAATTTCTCGGCAAGGTAATTCGCCATATTAAGATTCATATCCTGATAATTACCACACTCTCTTGCATTTGCTCCCGGAACAGGATCATTATAGTATCTGATATACTCAAACATCGAAATCATTAAATCAACAATATCTGATGATTCATAATCCCCCGCCATAATAAGATAAAATCCTGTTCTACATCCCATCGGTCCAAAATATATAATTCTATCCTTATAATCCTCATTATTTCTTAAATAAGTAGCACCTAGATGTTCTATTGTATGAATCTCTGCAGTATTCATGACAGGCTCAAAATTAGGCTTTGTCATTCTAATATCAAAGGTTGTAAGAATCTCATTACCTGCTTTATCCTTTCTTGATACATACACTCCCGGATTAAGCAGCAAATGATTAATTTTAAAGCTTTCTATCTTCTCCATAATCACTAATCCTCGTATTCGTCAATAATATTTGTCATCATCTTTACACTATTATCAATTGCCATTGCTGCAAAGGTAGGATAATCCATCTGCGCACTATCGTCGGCCTTATCTGAAATTGCCCTTACAACAAGATATGGAATGTTGTTAAGTGTCGCAACGTGACCAATTGATGCGCCTTCCATCTCAGTACATAAGCCACCAAAGGTACTAACAAGCCACTCCTTCTTATCTCTTTTACTTATAAACTGATCACCACTTACAACTGTTCCTGTAAATACCTTAACATCAAGTCCGGCCTTATCAATACTCCTTGTAGCACAATCAAGAAGTCCCTTATCAGTCTTAAATACACTTGTTGCAGTATCAGGAATAATTCCCGGTCCATAGCCTAATGCTTCAACATCCATATCATGTTCAATAGTATCTGTAGCAAGAACAATATCACCAATATTAATTTCACTATCCAGAGAACCTGCTATGCCAGTATTAATTATAGCTGATACACCAAACTCATCAATCATAGCCTGTGCACACATAGCTGCATTAACCTTACCAACACCACATTTTACAATTACAACACTCTTATCAAGTATACCTCCTGTATAAAATGACATTCCTGCTTTCGTTACAATATTAAGCCCGCTAATCATAGACTTAAGCTTAGCAACCTCTTCATCCATTGCTCCTATTATTCCTAGCATATTTACCTCCACTCGTATGGCGTCATCTGGTATACGTAATAATTTAACCAGTTAGCATATAACGTATTTGCATGACAACGCCAGGATTTAATTGGCTTCTTGTCAGGATTATCATCAGGATAATAATTCACAGGAATATCCGGATTCATTCCTTTATTTTTATCTCTGTTATATTCCTGGTCAAGTGTTAACACATCATATTCCGGATGACCTGTAACAAATATATTCTTACCTTCATCACCAATTATCAGATATGGACCTGCAACCTCAGACTCAGCTACAATCTCCAATCTGTTATTTGCAACAATATCTTCCTTAGACACGCCTGTATATCTTGAATGCGGAACATAGAAGGAGTCATCAAAACCTCTTACTAGCGGTGTCTTCTTATGAAAGGTATGATGCTCATATACACCGGATAATTTCTTTGGCAAATCGAATTTATTAACACCATATCTATAATATAATCCGGCCTGAGCTCCCCAGCAAATATGTATTGTAGAGGTTACATTTTTCTCTGACCAATCCATAATCTCTCTTAGCTCATCCCAATATTCAACATCCTCAAATTCAAGCTTTTCAACCGGAGCACCTGTAATAATAAATCCATCCCATTTTCTATTCCTTACGCTATTAAAGCCTTCATAGAATCTATCCAAATGACCCTTCGTAACATTCTTTGATTCATATGATTCTGTTCTAAGCAATGTAATATTAACCTGAAGAGGTGTATTTGACAGGCTTCTCATCAACTGAAGCTCTGTATCCTCCTTAAGTGGCATAAGATTTAGAATAAGAATATCCAGTGGTCTTATATCCTGGCTGCATGCTCTTCCTGTTCCCATTACAAATATATTCTCATCCTCTAATATTTTCTTTACAGGTAAATCATCATCAATCCTTATAGGCATTATAAATCAAGTCCTTTCTCTTTACACATATTAAGGAAATCGTTCTCAGATATTATCGGAACATTTAAGCTTTGAGCCTTCTTATTCTTTGACGAGGTTGAGGTAACATCATTATTAATAAGATATGATGTCTTTGCCGATACAGAGCCAGCCACCTTGCCACCAAGCTTCTCGATATAGCTCTTAAGCTCATCCCTATTAGCAAAATGATTTACTGAGCCCGTAATTACAAAAGTACTACCTTCAAATATCTGCTCGCCTGCATCCTCTTCTTCTTCGAAAGAAAGCTCCATCCTTAACTTGTTAATAATATCATAATTCATGCTATTAGCAAAGTATCTTACTATTGAATCTGCAATTACACTGCCGATACCCTCAATTTCCATATACTCCTTAGCATTTGCTTTAATAATTTCATCAATATCATTCTTAAAATGCCTTGCAATAAGCTTAGCGGTTGCTTCACCTACTCCCGGTATTCCAAGTGCATTTACAAATCTTCCTACCGTTGTATTTCTGGAATTATTAATTGACGAAATAAGCTTTGTATATGATTTTTCTCCAAAGCCCTCCATACTGATTATTTGGAGCATAAACCGCTCAAGCTTATACAAATCATCAAGCGTATCTAAGAAGCCTTCATCTATAAATTTCTCAAGCGTTGCCTCAGACAATCCATCAATATTCATTGCATTTCTTGATGCGTAATGTGCAAATGACTTAAGCTTCTTTGCCGGACAGTATTCATTTATACAATAAAGTGTTTCAACATCCAAACTTCCTGCCGCGCCTTCCTTAACAAGCTTAGTAACGCCTCCACATGCAGGGCATGATGACGGAATTTCAACATTACCGCTCATAGTTCGATTTTCAGCTATCTGCGGAATAATCATATTAGCCTTATAGACTGATATCTCATCTCCAACACCAAGTGCTAATGCTTTAAGAATACTTACATTATGAATGCTTGCACGGCTGACTGTTGTTCCCTCAAGCTCAACAGGATCAAAAACAGCAACAGGATTAATAAGTCCTGTTCTTGAAGGGCTCCACTCAACATATTTCAAATGAGTTGTTGCCATCTCGTCAGCCCATTTAAAGGCCATCGAATCCCTCGGAAACTTTGCTGTTCTTCCTAGACTTTTTCCATAAGCTAAATCATCGAGAACAAGAACAAGTCCGTCTGATGGAAAATCATTCTCTGATACTCTTGTTGCAAAGTCTGCTATATAAGAAGGCAAATCATTAGCATCCGTCAAATAATGCTCAACAACATCAAAGCCCTGATTCTTAAGCCATGATAACTCATATGCAAATGAGTTTCTGAAATCAACATCATTTCCATCAACAAGATTAAATGCAAAGAAATGAACATTTCTTTCCTCTGTAATCTTATTATTCAGCTGACGAACTGAACCACTACAAAGATTTCTTGGATTCTTATATTTCGCCTGAGCATCTGTAATTTTCTCATTAATTCTGTTAAAATCGGAATACTTTATTACAGCCTCACCTCTTATTGTAAGCTTGCCCTTATATGGAATCACATGAGGAATATTGGCAAACACCTTAGCATTATTAGTAATAAGCTCACCAACCTCACCATTACCACGAGTAACTGCCTTAGTCATAACTCCATTTTCATATGTCAAAACAACAGTAAGGCCATCCATCTTCCAGGAAATAATACCCTTCTGATTACCAAGCCACGATACAAGTGCATCAACATCCTTTGTTTTGTCAAGTGACAGCATAGGATGCTCATGGACCTCCTTAGGAAGCTCACTTACTACCTCGTAACCAACCTTTACTGTTGGACTCCCCTGTAATACCATACCGGTTTCTTTCTCAAGAAGTACAAGCTCATCATATAGAGCATCATACTCAAGATTACTCATAATCTCAGTATCTTCCATATAATATTTCTTAGAAGCATAATTTAATTTCTCAACTAACTCTTTAATTCTGCTAATTTTATCCAACTCTATGTTCACTCCTTCTTCCATCTGACAACCCTTTTTTCAGCACTAATCTGTCTGCTTGTATCAGCAGACTTATCCTTTGTCATTCCAACCATTCTTCTTAGTTCATTCTCCTCTGCCTCACTTATTCTTCTAAGCTCACCAGGCTTCATGTCACCCAGCTTTATATTGCAGACACGAATTCTCTTAAGATTAACTACCTTATATCCAAAATAATCACACATTCTTCTAATCTGACGATTTAAACCCTGGGTAAGAATTATATAAAACGAATAATTATCTATCTTTTTCAGACGACACCTCTTAGTTACCGTATCAAGAATAGGTACGCCCTGCGCCATACTCTTTAGGAAATCCTCAGTAATAGGTTTGTTTACCCTTACTCTATATTCTTTCTCATGATTATTAATTGACTTTGCTATAGCATTTGCCAAATCTCCGTCATTTGTAAGCAATAATAATCCCTGTGAATCCTTATCAAGACGTCCAATATATTGAAGTCTTATAGGATAATCAATATGTGCAAATATATTGTCAGGATCAGCTTCTGCCGCTGTACAGGTAAGTCCTATAGGTTTATTATATGCAATAACTACTGCTTCATTATTATTCTTAATTACCTTCCCGTTTACAGTTACAACATCTGCTTCCATAACCTTCTGTCCTGTAACTGCAGCTATTCCATTTATCTTTACTATTCCTTTTTCAATAAGTTCATCGGCAGCTCTTCTCGAACATACTCCTGCCTCACTCAAATACTTATTAAGTCTGATTCCTTCTGACATATTATGCTCCCATACTATTCTCTTATAAACATACATTTTGCATATTAATGGAATGATAACATTGAAAAGGTCAAATTTCAACCAACTGTTTCTCATTTTCAGGGTTGTAAAATAAAAAAACTATGATATAATAAGTTCAAACGCAAGGGTGTGTTTCTTATGAAGCACGCCCTTTTTTTTGTATATTTCAAAAAAATAACCATCAGCAAAGGACGTGATTATATGGATAATATCGATAGAATGATACTTCACCTATTACAAGCAAATGCAAGAACGCCACTAAAATATCTTGCCAGCAAGGTATTTCTATCATCGCCTGCTGTTTCAGCAAGAATAGACAGACTTGAAAAAGCAGGAATCATAACAGGATACCATGCATTTATCAATCCGGAATCAATGGGATACCACATAACGGCATTTATTAATCTCGCGTTAGACCCAAAACAAAAGCCAATATTCTATCCATTTATCGAAGCGTGTCCTAATGTATTAGAATGCAATTGTGTAACAGGTGTGTATTCCATACTAATTAAGGTCAGCTTCCCAAATACAATGGAGCTTGATACATTTATTGGCCAGCTTCAGAAATTCGGTAATACAGAAACTCAAATTGTTTTTTCTACTCCGGTTCCAACAAGAGGAATTAATATAGACGTTTCAAAAACACCACTTAATGAAAATGCAATGTAAATTAAAAACTGTCATTAGGATATTTATAATTCCATATGACAGTTTTTTATTGGTAATATATACTATTTAATTTTATTATAAAATGCTGCAAATGTTTCATCAGTATCAAGCAGATAATCATTATTCTCTTTGACATGAATATAAATGCTTTGAATATCATCAGATGCCTTCACCTGCGAAACGTAATTAGCTACGTCATCTGAAAGCTTCGAATTATTAATCTTATATTCACCATTTGTATCCTTGACAATATAGAATGACATAATATCTAATGGCTCCGAGTCAACATCAGAAATTCGAAGGTTTGATAGTTCAATAATAATATAACTGTTTTCATCGTATCCATCTGCAATGTAACAGGTAGTATTATTATAACCTTTAACATATTGTGATGCCTGTTCAAGTACTGACATATCATCAAATTGTGTCGGATCTGTAACAAGAGATTTTAATGTTGCCTGGTTGCATCCTACTCGTGCAATCAGGTAGTTATTTATCAGTGTATTTATCTCTTCGATATCACATTTGCCATAGGCTGCACCGGCAGGAATCTCAATATTAACAGTATTGTCTTTGCCCGGTATTATGTTTGTGTTATCCTTCTTGATGAAGAAGAAAAAAACATATAATCCGCATAAAATTGCAAATACTATCCAGGCAATAATCAATGCAACAGCTTTACCGCCCACCTTATACATCATATTATTCTTTATATAATCATCATCTAGAATATCAAGCTGAGACGGTTTTCTTTGCTTCTTATTATCCTCATAATCCTCATTGAAATAATCTTCATAATCTGTATCATCATAGCCAGAAGCGTCATAGTCTTCTTCATCATAGCCATCTTCATCATAGTCAGAAGCGTCATGGTCAGCTTCGTCATAATCTGCTTCTTCATGGTCAGCTTCGTCATAATCTGCTTCTTCATAATCAGCTTCTTCTACATCTGCAGCTTCATCAGGGGCATCCTGTTCATTTAAACCAT
>JAEDHX010000035.1 GCA_016296785.1 Coprococcus sp.
AAATATTTTTGAAAATAGCTTAACTAAACGTTATTGGACCTGTCCCCGTGGCTAATTTTTTGCCAAGGGACCTGTCCCCGTGGCGAATATAATTTGATATTCATATTTGGCTATGTTATTATATGGAAAGTATACTGATGAGAAAAGAGATGTAATGATATGGCTAATTTTATGTTTAGCATAAATGCAACAATTCCTATATTCATCCTGATATTGCTTGGGTGGTTGCTTATGAGGATTGGCCTGATAAATAAGGAGTTTGCAAATGTAACCGATAAATATGTCTTTAAGGTTGCTTTGCCTGTCTTGTTATTTAAGGATATTGCAACTACTTCAATATTGCAGGATATGAATATCAGGTTTGCACTGTTTTGCTTTGTGGGAACAATAGTTATGTTTTGCTTTTCGTGGGTATTTGCACTGTTTTATTGTAAGGACAAGACAATGATAGGTGCATTTGCGCAAGGCGCGGCAAGAAGTAGTGCAGCATTATTTGGCGTCGCTTTTGTTGAAAATATATGTGGAAGTGCCGGGATGGCACCTATAATGATTGTTGCCGCTGTTCCGTTATTCAATATATTTGCGGTTGTTATGTTAACCTTTGGTGGAAATGAGAGAACTAACGGAATTGAAGGAATTAAAAAGGCATGTATAAATATTTTGAAGAACCCAATAATAATAGGTATTTTTATTGGTATGATTTTCTCTGGGTTTAGTATTAAGCTGCCAACAATTCCTCTTAAGGCAATTGATTATATATCTCAGACGGCAACACCTATGGCACTAATTGCTATTGGTGCCGGATTTAATACAAGTGAGGCAATTGCAAAGGTGAAACCTGCAGCAGTAGCTTCTATAATTAAGCTTGTTATTCTTCCTTGTATATTTGTTCCGCTTGCCGTTTGGTTCGGCTTTAATGCTGATGAGATAGTTGCAATACTGATTATGACCGGCTCACCGGCCACAGTATCATGTTATATAATGGCTAAGAATATGAATAATGATCATGCACTGGCCTCGGATATTATACTGATTACGACGCTGTTTTCATCAATAACACTTACATTAGGTGTATTTATATTGAAATCGATAGGGTGTCTATAGTGAATCTTAGAGGGTGTTAACGTAAGTAATTCCTTACGTTACATCATATTATAATATTTTTACTATGGTTTATTTTTCTAACAAAATGCTAATAAAATAAAGGGAGCGAACAAATGGATAGTATTGATTACAGAATATTGAATTGCTTAAAGAAGAACGCAAGACTTACTGCATCAGCAATAAGTGATGAGATTAATTTGTCAGTTTCGGCTGTTATTGAGCGTATTAAGAAAATGGAAACAGGTGGAATAATCACAGGCTATACTATAGAGGTTGACCAGAAAAAGCTGGGAAATGAAATGGTTGCCATAATGGAGGTAAGACTTAAGCATCCAAAGTATTATGAAGAGTTCGTAAGCCTGATTAAAGAGAATAACAGTATTGTTGCATGCTTTTATATGACAGGAGATTTTGACTTCATATTAAAGATTGTTACAGATTCAGCTGCCGGACTTGATGAGGTATATAAGTTTGTGAAGGGTTACGAAGGTGTATCTGCTACGGAGACACACTTTGTGCTAAAAACAGAAAAAGATGAAGTATCAGTAATACCGGAGGCAGACAAATAATGAATAATATTATACTTACAGGTATGCCTGGTGCAGGAAAGAGTACTATTGGTGTGTTACTTGCGAAGGTGCTTGGTTATGGCTTTGCAGATGCAGATCTTCTCATTCAAGCAAAATATGGTAAGTTGCTTTGCGAGTTGATTGCAGAACATGGTGATGAGGGCTTTCTCAAAATTGAAAATGAAGTGAATAGAGATGTGGATATGACGCATACTGTAATTGCTACGGGAGGAAGTGCAATCTATTGTACGGAGGCTATGGAGAAGTATATGGCAAATGACACAGTAGTTTACATCAAACTTCCGTATGAGGAAATTGCTGACAGACTTGGAAACATTAAAAGACGAGGCGTTGTACTAAAGGAAGGTCAGACATTAAAGTCTCTTTATGATGAAAGAACGCCACTTTATGAGAAGTATGCACATATAGTTGTTAACGCAACAGGACTTGGAATAGAGGAGTTGCTTGATTCAATAGCAGGTATTCTGGCAATACATGAAAGATATTAGTATAGTTTATTTTTGCAGTTGTAGGAGGTAAATACTATGGAAATACTAAAAATGCTATTACAGGTTTTGTTGCTTGTTGTAGGCTTTGCCTGCCTTGTTAAGGGGGCTGACTGGTTCGTTGAAGGGGCATCTAAGATAGCAGTAAAATGCAATATCCCTGAAATGATAGTTGGACTTACAATAGTTGCGCTTGGTACAAGTGCACCTGAGGCCGCAGTAAGTATAAAGGCGGCATTTTCGAATGATGCCGGAATGACCATAGGAAATGTACTTGGAAGCAATATTCTTAATATACTAATGATTCTTGGCGTAGCAGCCCTGTTTGCCGCGTTGCCAATAAAGAAAAACACTATGAGAATTGATTTGCCGATAGTAATAGGTATATCAGTTCTTATGCTTATGCTTGGATACTTTGATGGCGTAATGGGAAGACTTGATGGTGTAATATTCTATGTGCTTTTAGTTGCTTTTATTGTTTATCTGATTATTTCTGCAAAAAAAGGAAATAGCGATGGTGAGGGCATAGAGATTACTGAGAAGGATACACCTCTTAGATTAATCCTTTTTATAGTAGTTGGTATAGCTGTAATTGTGTTAGGTAGTAATCTTACGGTGAATGCTGCTTCAGTAATTGCCCGTAAGTTCGGAATGACAGACAGATTGATTGGTCTTACAATTGTTGCATTTGGAACATCACTTCCGGAGCTTGTGACCTCATGTACGGCGGCTAAGAAAGGGCAGACAGATATTGCCATTGGTAATATAGTAGGAAGTAATGTGTTAAATATACTTTTTGTAGTTGGTTCAACTGCACTTATTACACCTGTTGCATTTGCTAAAGATTTTCTGCTTGACGCAATTGTATCAATAATAGCAGCAGTTTTACTTCTTGTATTTAGTATAAAAAATAAAAAACTTACTAAGCTGGGTGGTATTGTAATGCTGATTTGCTATGCGGTATACTTTGCATTTATCATTTTGAAGAATTATGGAGTTATCAATATATAGAAAACATTGCTGATATAATGACACCATACATAGATATTCTTATCTGTGTATGGTGTTTTTTTATATAATAGAAATTTCTTCGAATTTCCTATTATATAAAAACGCTCTGCTAAGTATGCACACTCGCACGATAGGAATCATGTCGCAAAAGCGACCGCTTAAGCGCGAGAATCTCGCAAGCGAGATTCTTATTTATTTGTCTTGACGCATTGTATAAAGTCATATATAATCAATTTGTATTGACGCGTAAAAGCTTTAAAGTTATGTGGCTTTAATGCGATAAAGCAAATTTTTAAAAAATGGAGGAAGTTATGATACTGAAGATTATTATGCTTGTAGTTTTCTTTGCAGTAATGATTGGAGTAGGAATTTACTCAAGAAAACAAGCAACAGATGTGAATGGATTTGTATTGGGAGGAAGAACAGTAGGCCCTTGGCTTACGGCATTTGCATATGGAACATCTTATTTCTCTGCTGTAATTTTTATTGGATATGCAGGACAGTTTGGATGGAAATATGGTATTTCTTCAACTTGGATTGGAATTGGAAATGCAGTTATTGGTTCACTTATTGCGTGGGTAATTCTTGGAAGAAGAACAAGACTTATTACTCAGAAGCTTGATTCAAGAACTATGCCTGAGTTCTTTGAAAAGAGGTATAATAGCAAGTCATTAAAGCTTATTTCGTCATTAATTATATTTGTGTTCCTTATTCCATATACTGCTTCTCTTTATAATGGTCTTTCAAGACTGTTTGGTATGGCATTTGATATTGATTACAAGGTATGTGTTATTGCAATGGCAGTGCTTACCGGTATCTATGTAATTATTGGTGGATATATGGCTACAGCAATTAATGACTTTATTCAGGGACTTATTATGCTTGTAGGTATTGTTGTTGTAATCGGTGCTGTTCTTAATAATTACGGCGGACTTGCCGGTGCTCTTGATAAGCTTGCTCGTGTTCAGGATGCAGCAGTTTCAGAGACACCAGGTATATTTGCATCCTTTCTTGGACCGGATATATTCAATCTTATGTGTGTTGTAATTCTTACATCACTTGGAACCTGGGGACTTCCTCAGATGGTTCAGAAATTTTATGCTATTAAGGATGAGAAGTCAATTAAAACAGGAACCGTTGTTTCTACTATATTTGCTGTAATAGTTGCAGGTGGATGTTACTTCCTTGGCGGATTTGGAAGACTTACAAATACTGATGTTACTACAGAAGGATTTGATGCTATTATTCCACATTTGCTTGAGTGTCTCCCTTCAATATTGATTGGTCTTGTTGTAATACTTGTATTATCAGCATCGATGTCTACATTGTCATCACTTGTACTTACATCAAGCTCAACACTTACTATTGACTTTGTTAAGGGTACAATTTCTCCAAAAATGAGTGAGAAGAAGCAGGTATTAACAATGAGAATTCTTCTTGTTGTATTTGTTGCTATATCAGCTATTATTGCTATTATTCAGTACTCAAGTAAGATTACATTTATAGCACAGCTTATGGGAGTATCATGGGGTGCTATTGCAGGTGCATTTCTTGCTCCATTTCTTTATGGTTTGTACTGGAAGAAGACTACAGTTGCAGCTTGCTGGGTAAGCTTTATCTGGGGTGCAGGAATAATGACACTTAACTTCATTAGTAATACATGGCAGTTGTTCAAATTCCCTACACTTATTCAGTCACCTATTAACTGTGGTGCACTTGCAATGGTAGGAAGCCTTATTATTGTTCCTATTGTCAGCCTTATTACTAAGAAGCCTGATCAGGCTATGGTTGAAGAAGCATTTTCATGTTATGATAAAACAGTAGTTGTAGCACAGAAGAAGGCACTTGATTAATATATAATCTATACATAAATAATAAAGCCATATAAGTGATGATATATATTGTATATGCATTATCCTTATATGGCTTTTTTGAACTGTTATTTGTTGATTTATATGGCTTTTTTGCTGAGCTGTTATTTGCTGATTTATATAGCTATATCCACATATAATTATATATGATATAAATGTCGTTTGTTTTATTGAAAGAGTATTTATTATGTGTTAATATATAATATGTTGAAAAGTGCGTTGTTTTGGCACTGGACCTTTTTTGTTCTGTTAGGAGGAGCAGTAATGAAGTGCAATAAATGTGGTAATGAATTTAGTGTAGGATCAATATGTCCTGTTTGTGGTAATTCTGTTGTAGGTAATACAGGGAATGAAACGGTGGCATATAATGATGAAATCAGCGTTGATATAAGTAATAGTGCGTCAAAAGTTAATGTATATAGTCATGGTACGCCTCAGCCTCAGGAGGGAATTTTTAGTAATACTGCTATGCCAAATCAGAATGGCTATAGTCAGTATGCACCCGGCAATCAGATGAATACTAATATGTATAATAGCCAGCCAATGGGTACTAATATGTATAATAATAGTCAGCCAATGTCAACGAATATGTTTAATAATGGCCAGCCAATGTCGGCTAATATGTATAATGGAATGCCGGGACAGTCTCAGATGTATAATGGCGACCAGCAATATGCGGGACAACAGTTTAGCGGACAGACAGGATATGCTTATAATGATAATAATGCGAGTATTAGTGCAGAGGATACTAAGAAATCAAAGACATCACTTATTATTGCCTGTGTTAGTATTGCAGTTGCAGTAATTGCAATTATTGCTTTGCTTGTATTTGTTGTGTTTAAGAAGCCTGATGGTGGAGATGATAATTCTACTACTACAACAGAGTCTTCTAGCGTGCAAACAACAGATGAGCCATCAACGGATGAGCCAACTACGGATGAGCCATCAACAGATGAACCAACTACGGATGAGCCATCAACAGATAATAACAGCTCTAATAATCATACTAATACATCACTTGCAGGAGACCCTGTATTTAGTAATGATATGGTAGATATGTCTGTTGACAGCATGGATTTTGATAATATTGGTAATTTTGTAGTAAAAGGTACATTTTATAATAAGAGCAGTGATAAGATTGGAATCCTTCTTAATACAGTATGTATGGATGGCACAAGTGTGACAGGTTATACGTATGGAGATGCTGAACCTGGCGAGGTTGGAGAATGGACTCTGTCAATTGATTCAGAACAGATTACTTTATCAGATGTTGAAGTAATAACAAACTTAGATGTATACTTCCGTTATTATAATTGTGAATCATATATGACGGTATTTGACGACTCGATGAATATTAAAGTAGATAGTGTTAAGACAGGAGATAAGATATTTGCTAAGGATGACTGGACCGAGGCATATTCTGATGACAGCTGCAACATAACATCAGTTAATTATGTTATATATAACAGTGTACTTGATACATATGAAGTGTATATAAGAGTTGAGAACAAGACTGATAAATGTGTAACAGTGCTTACTGATCTTGCTAATATAGATGGAGAATCAGTAGAGTCCAGTGGCGGCTATATGACTATTGCACCAAACAGTGTAGCATGTAGTAAGTTATATTGGTATAATGATTCCTTACCGGATGAATGTAAAGAGTTTAAGAAGATTAAGTTTGAATTATCATTAGTAGATTATTCGACATATGAAACTCTGACAAAAGGAAAAGTCGAGATTAGTACAAATGGCGTAAAGAAATAGCTTTGTATTATCCAAAAATATTAGAAACCGGAGGTTATGATATGATAAATTTATATAAAACAGATAGAAAAATCTTATCAGAAATATCAGATTATGAAGATGATATTTGGATTTCTATGACAAAACCTACGGTTGAAGAAAGTAAGTTTATTGCAGAGAAATACGATATAGATCTTGCCGATGTAAGAGCCGCACTCGATGATGAGGAGAGCTCACGTATTGAAGTTGAGGATAATTACACACTTATTATTGTGGATATACCTTCTATTGAGATAAGAAATGACAGAGAGGCGTATACAACAATTCCTCTTGGAATTATTCTTGTCGGAAGTGCAATTATTACAGTTTGTGCTGATGATACTCCTGTACTTGAAGCATTTGTAGATAAGAAGGTAAGAGAATTCAGTACAAAGAAGAGGATGAGATTTACTTATCAGATTCTGTATAGAAGCTGCATGACATACCAGTATTACCTGCGTGTCATGGATAGACGAAGGACACTTATTGAGCAGAGAATCCAGGAAGAGACAGAAGATGCAGATCTTATTGATCTTCACGAATTAGAGTCTAACCTTGTATACTTTGCAACATCACTTCGTGCAAATGGAGTTGTTCTTGATAAGCTTACAAGATACAGCAGCATAAAGCAGTATCCGGAGGATAAGGAACTCTTAGATGATGTTATGGTGGAGAATAAACAGGCTATAGAGATGACTAATATTTATAGAGATATTATTAGTGGTACGAGAGAGCTGATGACAACAATAATTAATAACAGGCTGAATAATGTCATGAAATTCCTTGCCTCAATAACAATTGTTATGGCTATACCAACTATTATTTCAGGTATTTACGGTATGAATGTTTCGGGTAAATGGATGCCGCTTTCAGACACGCCATATGGCTTTGGAATTATTTGCGGCATAATACTTGTTATTTGTATTATCATTGCATTAGTATTAAAGAAAAAGAAGATGTTAAAGATGTAGATTTATTGGCGGAGAGATATATCTCTCCGCTGTTTAGTTTTATCAGGGAGGGGTATATGAAGATTTTTCATTTGTCAGATTTGCATATCGGTAAACTAATTAATGGATATGATATGGAGGATGATCAGAGATATGTATTTGATCAGATTATAGAATATGTAGAGAAGGAAAAACCGGATGCTGTTATTATTGCAGGTGATATATACGACAAAACGGTTCCGTCAGCAAAGGCTGTTAAGCTATTTGATGAGTTCCTTACAAGGCTGGCGGGAGTAAATACAGCAGTCCTTATTATAAGTGGAAACCATGATTCTGCGGAGAGACTGGACTTTGGAAGCAGAATATTAGAGAAGAACAACGTATATCTCAAAGGGACATATGAGGGAAATGCCACTAAGGTAGAGTTGTATGATGAATATGGTGTTGTGAATTTTTATCTTATGCCTTTTGTTAAGCCTTCCATTATCAGAGCTTATAGTGATGAGGATTTTAGTAGCTATAGTGATGCTATGGCATTTGCAATTTCTAAAATGGATATAGACAGTAGTGAAAGAAATATTCTTGTAGCGCATCAAAATGTTACTCATTGCGGTGTGAATAAAACAAGCGATTCAGAGCTGATATGTATAGGTAACGTGGATAATATTGAATCAGGAGTATTTGAGAAGTTTGATTATGTTGCACTTGGACATCTTCATTCACCACAGAATATTGGAAGTGAAAAGATAAGATATTGCGGAACTCCTGTAATCTATTCTATGTCTGAAAAAGCAGATGATAAATCTATTACTGTTATCAATATTAGAGAAAAGAACAATATGACAATCAAATTACTTCCACTTTGCCAGCTTCATAGCTGGTATGATTTTAAGGGTACAATGGATGAGGCATTGAGCAGAGAATATAATGAAGATTATGCAAGGATTATCCTGACCGATAAGGAAGTAATTATTGACGCCTTATATAAGCTTAGGAAGGTCTATGGAAGGCTAATAGAAATGAGCTTTGATACAGGTAGCAACACTACATATGATGAGTGTGACCATACTATAGAAGAAGTAGAGAATCTGACTCCTCGTCAGGCATTTGCCAATTTTTATATGAACCAGTTAAATGAGCAGATTTCTGAGGAAGATTTAGAGTATATTGATGAGATTATAAATGAATGGGAGATGAGGAAATGAGACCGTTATTACTTACGATGCAGGCATTTGGAACATATCTTGACAGAACTGTAATAGATTTTGATAAGCTCGGAACACAGGGACTATTTCTCATCACAGGTGACACCGGTTCCGGAAAGACCACTATTTTTGATGCAATTATGTTTGCACTATATGGTGAAACAAGTGGCGGAGGAAAAAACAGTACCGGCAGAAATGGTGAAATGCTAAGGAGTGATTTCGCAGATGCTAAGTTGGAAACATTTGTTGAGCTTGAATTTGAAAACAATGGTAATATATATAAAATCTGGAGAAGTCCGGCGTATGACAGAGAGGGCTACAAATCAAAGAAGGCAGCAGATGTCAGATGGAGTGAAAATGGGCAGGAAACCTCACTCAAAATTCTTGATATTGACGGTAATTCGAATGTAAGTGGACGAGTGCGTGATATTCTTGGAATAACAGCAGAGCAGTTTCGCCAGGTTGCAATGATAGCGCAGGGGGAATTTAGAAAGCTTCTTGTGGCGGACACAAAACAGCGCGGGGAGATATTTAAGAGCATATTTAACACACATATATATGAGTTTATCCAAAATAAAATTAATGAGGACTGCAAGAATGCCTATAATGAATATACTAGTTTAAAAAATGATATTGAAAATGCATACAAAGATATTGAGTATTCGGATTCAGAGGATGCTAATCGTATAAGAGAGCTTGCAGAAGATGGTTATACAAATGTTGAAGAAGTAATAAGCTTACTTGTTAGGCTTGAAAAAGATGATGAGAAAAATGTTAAAATGTATGCTAAAGAATTAGATGAAATTAACAATTTACTTCAAGAGTATGCAAGAATGCTATCAGGCTTTGAAAAATGTGATAAAGATATTGAGCTTTCATATAACTCATTGATAAGTGATATGGAGAAATATAAAGAAGTTGTAGCTAACTATGAAATCATCAAGGAAGAATATAATAACAGCTTAAGTATTACTACTGATGAGCTTGTTGCAAGGAAAACCCTTCTTGAAGGTCAGCGTGAGTCTCATAAGAATTATATACAGCTTGTGGATGAATTAGATAAGCTAAAGAAACAGCTATATGAGAAGGAGCATGAGCTTGAGAAGCTACAGATTGTAGAAAAGGATACAACAGAAGAAATAGAAGGACTTGAGAAGATTATTAATAAGGGTGATTCCTCTAGCAGAGAGATAGAAAGAATTAAGAATGAAATAAATCAGCTTAATTCAAAGGAATCTACACTCATTGATTTGAAAAATGAGATAATTGGTAAGGGTGGTATAGTAAATAATGAAATAGCTCTCAAGAAGCTATTTGAAGAAAAGGAAAAGTGTTTTCGATTAAGAAGTCACGCAAATGCTTTGTATGAGGATATGTATAATAAATCCTTAAGCCAGGAAGCAGGAAGACTTGCACTAGAACTTGTTGAAGGCAAGCCATGTCCTGTATGCGGAAGCACCTTGCATCCTGCGCCTGCAAGTATAATTGATGAAGAAATTATTACCGAGGATATGCTAAAGAAGCAAAAGAAAGCATTTGACGACGCAGATAAGAAGCATGGTGATTTAGAAAGAACATACTCCGTAAAAGATAATGAGCTTGCCAATAAAAAGAAAAGACTTCTTGCAGGTATAAGTAAGTTTGAGAAATGCGATAGCTATGATATGGCAAAAGACAAATTAGAGAAGCTTATTTCAAGCTTTCATGATGAAATAGCAGACAAGTCTGCTGATTTATCAAAATATGAAAAGCTTCATAGTGAGTATGAAAATGCCAAAGAAAATAAGGAAAAATGCAAGGCTACACTTAAGCAGCTTAAGGAGAAAATAAATCAAAAGAACTCTGAGATATCCGTGGATAAAGGACTTGTCCAGACAACGGAAGGAAGATGTAATGAGCTTTCAAAATCAATAAGCTCTGATTATGAAGAGATTATAACTGAGCTTAAGACTGTGACAGGAAAAATTTATGAAACTAATAAGTACAAGGAAGCTGTTCTAAAAAAATATACTGATATTTGTGAAGATAAGGCAGGCCTTGAGGCTTCTATTGAGAAAGGATACGAGAGCCTTTCCGGTAATTGTAGTGAAGCAGATAAATATATTAAAAACCTTGCAAGAGTTGATATTGAATTAGAGGATAATAGTCTTATTAATGATAGAATTATAGATAGCAGTATTTCCGTTGACGAACTAGATGAAGCAATTATCCATAAGGCTTTTTCTGATACACATGAGCTTGTTGTAAATGCATGCACTTTATTAAGAGAAAGACAAAATGAAAGCGAGATTAAAAGAAGACGTATTTCTGAACAAAAGGATATAACCGGTAAAAGGGAAGCTAATAATAAGAAGGTGCATGACAAGCTAGTGTCAGGGTTTAAGAGCTACGACAGGATTAATAGTAAATATGGCAGGCTTCAAAGATTAAACAGGGTGGCGTCAGGCTCATATAAGTTTGAAACTTATATACAGGAGGTATATTTTGATAAGATAATTGCAAGTGCAAATGTCAGGCTTAAGCAAATGATTAATAATCAGTTTGAGCTAAAAAGAGGGAAGAAAACTGCGGGAGTCAGAGGGCTTGATTTATTTGTTCGTGATTATAGAACAGGACGTGAGCGTGATGTAAAGACACTTTCCGGAGGAGAGTCATTTGTTACCTCTCTTGCTATGGCACTTGGACTTGCTGATGTTGTTCAGGGCAGTTCTGCAGGAGTTAGAATAGATACGTTATTTATTGATGAAGGCTTTGGCTCACTAGATGAAGATATTCTTGAGCAGGCGATTAATGTACTTGCAGAGCTTTCACGTTCAAATTGTCTTGTCGGAATAATATCACATGTCGGAGAGCTTAAGAAAAGAATTGATAAGCAGATATGCGTAGTAAAGGATAAGAATGGAATCAGTCATGCTAAGATTATGCTTGAGGCATGATGGCCTATGACAGATTGTTAAAATGCGCAGATGAGGATGTCAGCAAATCGGACATTCTTGTCTGCGCATTTTTGCATTAATAACGCTGATTGTGTTCTTGCACAGCTGTTATTATAATTATTTATTTTTGATAGGAATTCCATTTACCAGAACTTCATCTGAAATCTGTATAACAATGCATTTCCTTCCATCAATTTCTCGTGTTTCTACTAAATCCGTTCTCTCAGGGTTAACCTTTATTACAACATCAGGTGTCTTTACCTCAAAAGAACGTGTATTAACAAGATTACTTGCATATAGCACAGGCTTTGTTTCAGGTCTCTTAACGATATTATTTGATGCATCATTTGAAACCGGCTTTGAAGCTAGTGTTGCCTCTGTAACCTTATCGAAATGCTCATCGAAATTCTCTAGCTTATCATCAGATACGCCGCTTTCTGATAGCAGATTTTTAATTGAATTCTTTGATAGTGTGAAAGGTTCAGGACTGTCCTTTCTTTCCTGTATCATTTCATTAAGATTTTCATGGATGTTCTTTACCGTTTCATAATCACAGTCCATACCAAGTGTCTCTGTTACTATTGACTGGAAGGTTTCTTTTTGTGTTTCTGCAGAAATAGGGAAACTTGTTCCAAGCAGTTTGTCAACAAATTCATAATGCATTTCCTCAGGCTTTTTAGTGTAGTAAAGAACATTATGAATGTCTGTGCTTCTTTCTATGAAAGCAGGGAAGAGGAAACCGATATCCGGCATATCTACAACCCAGTCACGTATTCTGTTATGGAAGGTGCTTTCTGCATCAAAGTAGCTAAGACCTGCCTTCGAAAGATTAACATGGCAGATGGAGCACATAATATATTCATATATTTCATCCGAAGCATCCTCCATTGTAAGACCATCCGTTGTCTTGCCCGGCACATCATATGTATCATGAATAAGCAGGATAAGATAATTTCCTGTATAATCATATGTTTCAATTACCTTATCGTAGAATTCTTCTATTAGTGTGTCATCCTCTAATTTGCTGTTTCGAAGTTTTAACAAAAACTCCTGTGTACCACCATCGAATTCCTGATTTGTAGGAAATTCCATTGTGACAAGATTCTTACCAATAGTTCCTGAGAGATTTTTCTTGAATATCTCAAAATATTTAAAGGCTTCTTCCTCCGGAAGTGAAAGGAAAGCTTCTTTGAGTGTGGCAACTTTTTTTCTGTCACCATCTACATAACATCCACATATCCGGCTTATTGAGCATGTGGATGGGGCAAATTGATGACGTATCTCGAGTACATCTTTTTTAGTCATTATTATATCTCCATTTCATAATATATTATCCATTCCAAGAGGCTTTGACAAAAGCTTCTTATACTTGTCCGGTTCCTTTATCAGCATAACCATTGTGTGAAAGGTTGAAAAAATAAGCCTGTCCTTATTACAGTCATCTGTATTCTTTCCTGTATCGTGATACAGATTATATTCTCTTAAATGATAAAAATACAAGTCAAAAAGGGTATAGCCTTCACAGGTATATTCGCCTTTAAGCTCGTAAGTTTGCAGATAATGAACAAACTCATCATATAGTTTCTGGTTAGAAAGCAATCCTTCCCATAATTCAGTAATAAATGCGTTGTCAAATCCACATTCAAGACCAAACCGTTCAATAACGCTATATGTTGCCAGCCGGCGTTTGTCAAATATTATTTGTTGCATTATTAATCATCTTCCTTTCAAAGCATTTAGAATTATATCATGCAGTCTTTTAATTCTCAAGTATTGCAGTTCCTTAAATAAGAGCATCTTAATAAAATCTTAAAGGAATGGAAGATTGTATCTTAATGAGGAATTGAAGATAATAAATGTCAGGAGGTGATGATTGTGGTATAATTGAATTTGTTAATTAACAAAACGTAGTTCGATTATTTGAGGGAGAGAAAATATGTATAACATACTTGTTTGTGATGATGAAAAGGATATCGTGTCAGCCATTAGAATATATCTTACAACAGCAGGGTACAACATCTATGAGGCATATAATGGAAGAGAAGCGCTTGAGATGGTGAAACAGAATGATATCCATTTGGTGATAATGGATGTGATGATGCCGGAAATGGATGGGATAACAGCAATGGTTAAGATAAGAGAGACAACTAATTTGCCTGTTATTATGCTTACTGCTAAAAGTGAAGATACTGATAAAATTCTTGGCCTTGAGGTAGGGGCTGATGATTATATTACTAAGCCATTTAATCCGGTTGAATTGATAGCAAGGGTGAAATCGCAGCTTAGACGATATATGCAGCTTGGTGGAGGTAAGCTTGTAAGTAGCAATATAGTTCTTGGCGGTATAGCAATAAATGATGATTCAAAGCAGGTTACAATTGATGGAGAGCTAATAAGTCTTACTCCAACTGAGTATGATATCTTAAAGCTTCTCATGACAAATAAGGGAACAGTATTTTCGCCAAAGGAGATATATAAAGCAGTTTGGAATGAAGATCCTCTTGGTGCAGAAGGTTCTGTTGCAGTACATATAAGACATCTCCGTGAAAAAATAGAGATCAATCCGGCTGAACCAAGATACTTAAAGGTAATTTGGGGAAGAGGATATAGAATGGAGGATAATTAGAATTGGAATCAAAAAGGATTAATTGTATAAAGGGCAGTATTATATTTAAAATAGTATTGTATCTGCTTATTACCATAACAGCATTTTCTACTGTTGTTACTGCAGGTATTATTGCTCAAATGGGAAGCTATGGTCTGATTGATAACATGAATAATGAACAAGAATCAATTGATGAGCAGATGTGCAGATGGTATTTGCAACACGAAAAGGAAAATGATCTATACAATATAGCTGACTCTTACATTAATAAGAAGTATAGTGAATTTGATAATTTAATCAGTAAAGATGAGGATATGTCACTTGATATTGACTCAGATGGTGTACTTACATATGTTGATTTAGAAAATAAAATTAATTCTGCAGATTTTAAAGAGCACATAGAACATATATATAAGGGTAATAGTAGTAATAATATTGCATACAGAATTGAAATTGTATCACCATATGATTCTGATAAAACGCTGGCCAAATATGAAAAGAACGTAAGCACGCTTTCGTCTTATGATAAAGAATATATAGAAGATGTAACAACATATTCCTGGTCAATGCCATCTTTAGACTATAGCTATTATCCTTCTGAAAAAGAGTGTGAAAGAGCCGAAGCTATTATTAATGAAGGAAGATATAGAAATAGTGATATATATGAATATGGATATGAATATAGCGTAATTTCTGCTTTTAGTGGAATAAATAGTGATAATTCAACATCAGTACGTGTCATTAAGATAACATATTATGACATGATGAATCTGGACATCAGAATAACCTGTTGGGCAAATCCGAATGATGTTGTTTCGGCGGAGCGTCTTGCGGAAGTTAAGAGTAATCTTAGCAGATATTATATTGTAAAAGAATATGCAATATATGGCTTTATGATTTCTGCTATTATCTGCTTCATACTTACTATCATGTCAATAGCATTTGCAGGTGTGAAAAAGGGCGAGGCTGAAATAAGACAAAATGTTTGGGAGAGATTCCCTGGTGAGATAATAATTGCAGGATTAACAGGATGTGTAATACTTGTAATGTTTGCATGCAGTGAGATATATAGTGCGGCTGTATATAATGTTCCGGAATACTTAGGAGTAAATACCTATGACATTATCTTAGATAAATACATCTTCTGGGTATTGTCTGTTGGAGCAGCATGCGCATATCTGATTGGCGTATTATTCTTAAATAATATTGTTGTTAAAATCAAAGCAAAGCAGCTGATTAAAAATACAATAATATATAAGGTATGCAAATATCTATTTGGCAAAGAAGGAAAGATATCAGGCTTTGTAAGAAATGTTGTTAAGAAAATTCCACTTTGCTGGCAGGCTGCTATATTCTATCTGGTTGTAATTGTGCTGTCAATGTTTGTGTTTGGAATAGAAGCATATTTTATTTCTTATGCTGACAGCGTTATGGCATTTGCACTGCTTATAGTAATTGCACTAGTTGTTACAGCGTTATATGCATTATTTATAGCAATGATATACCAGCTTCATAAGGCCGGAAAGGAGCTTGCAAAGGGCAACCTGTCATACAAGCTAGATACTAAGTATATGTTTGGGCCATTTAAGGAGCATGGTGAGAATCTTAACAAAATTAACGAAAGTATTCAGCTTGCAGTTGAAGAACGAATAAAAAGTGAGCGTATGAAGACTGAGCTTATTACAAATGTTTCGCATGATATTAAGACACCATTAACGTCAATAATTAACTATGTAGATTTGCTTGAGAAAGAGGGCATAGATAAGGAACCTGAGAAATCATATATAGATGTACTTGTAAGACAGTCAGCAAGACTTAAGAAGCTTATTCTTGATTTGGTAGATGCTTCAAAGGCATCAACCGGCAATGTAGAGCTTTCCTTTGAGATAATGGATGCAAATATGGTTCTTACCCAGGCATCAGCAGAGTATGAGGATAAGCTTGCACAAAATAACATTACACTAGTTGTAAATACATTAGATGAGCCTGTATTGATTAAGGCTGATGGAAGACATCTGTGGCGCGTGTTTGATAACCTTCTAAACAATGCGTACAAATATGCTATGCCCGGAACAAGAGTGTATGCGCAGGTTGATTTAGTAAATGATAAGGTAAGAATTACATTTAAGAATATTTCAAAGGAACCTCTTAACATATCAAGTGATGAGCTTATGGAGAGATTTGTTCGAGGTGACAGCTCTAGAAATACAGAGGGAAGCGGACTTGGACTTTCAATTGCAAAGAGTCTCTGTAATCTTATGGGTGCTGACTTTGAAATTCTAATAGATGGAGATTTGTATAAGGCAATAATCACATTTGATGTTACGGAAAAGAAAGAAATTGAAATAGTATAATTTCTTGGTTGTTTTAGCAGTAAGCGGCTATATATATGGATAATTCATATGTATAGCCGCTATTTTTGACCGTATGTTAGTGACAAGGAAGTCCAGATAAATAATTATATTTTATCAAGAGTATTCAGAAGAAAGTATATCGTTAGCCAATCAATAGCTATATTTATTGTTGTATGCCCGTTGATATTTGTAATGCTAATGATTAACCTGATTTTGTGTTTAATTTCATTTCCAACATACGGAAATCTACTTCATGGAACAGTAATGCCTGATGATTTATTCAGGCTATAGCAGATATATGGAATTCCAGGAGATTGTACTTGCAAAGTACGGAGATTAACTTTATTTAATATACTTGCCTGTATTGAAATAACATGAAAATGGATTATAATAATATATGACAGTAGTTAATTATTTAATATGGGACGGATTAATTTTATGGTTAAAATTATAGCAGACAGTACATGCGATTTATCTGATGAATTAATAAAGGAATATGATATAGATATACTTCCATTATATATTCATCTTGGTGATAAAGAATACAAGGATGGCGAGAAGATTACTCCTGAAGATTTGTATTCATGGTCTGATGAAAATGGGCTTACACCAAAGACATCGGCTCCTTCTATTGAAGATGCAATTAATGCATTAAGACCATATACTAAGGGGCAGCCAAACGAGTGTGATGTGATTGTACTTACTATATCAGAGGATATGTCAACAACAGCAAATGTTGTGCGCCTTGCAGCGGCAGAGCTTGAATGGGAAGAGCATGTCCGTGTTATTGACTCAATGAGCCTTTCAACAGGAATTGGTCTTCTTGTTATGCGTGCTGCAAAGATGGCAAAAGAAGGCTGCAGTATAGATGATATAGAAAAAGAGATTAAGATGCTTATTCCAAAGGTTCGTGCCAGCTTTGTTGTTGATACTTTAGTATATCTTCACAGAGGAGGACGTTGTAGTTCTACAGCTGCGTTATTTGGAACTATGTTAAAGCTCAAGCCGAAGATTGTGGTTGATGAAGGAAAGATGGGGGCTACAAAGAAATACAGAGGTAAGCTTCAAAGAGTTATTATTGATTATGTGAAGGATTTAGAGCCTCAGCTTAGAAATGCATATGATGATATGGTGTTTATAACACATTCAGGCTGTGACAGTGCAATAATAGATATTGTGAAGGATTATCTTAAAGGATTAGATATATTTAAGGAAATACATGTTACAAGAGCAGGTGGCGTCATATCAAGCCATTGCGGGCCGGGTACACTTGGAGTTTTGTTTATTGAAAAACACTAAATTAGGTACATAATAGTTGCATCAAAAAACTTTTAGAAAATGAAAAAAAGTTATTGACACTAAATTATCCATATGATAATATAATCTTCGTTGTGAGGAACACCTCATACGAAATGCGCGAGTGGCTCAGCGGTGGAGCACCTCCTTGCCAAGGAGGGGGTCGCGGGTTCGATCCCCGTCTCGCGC
>JAEDHX010000100.1 GCA_016296785.1 Coprococcus sp.
AGGGCGGCATTTTTCATGCTTCCGAATTTCAGTCCGGTAATTGCAATAGTAATAATTGCGGGAGTTGGCTTCGGAGGAGAAGCAGGATTTATTACAGGAGCCATTACGATGCTTGTATCAAATGTAATATTCGGACAAGGCCCGTGGACACCGTGGCAGATGTTCTCTCTTGGACTTATTGGCTTCCTGTCAGGTCTGATATATGCACACAAAGGAGTAAGATTAAAGCTGTTAACAAAGGTTGGTTTATGTATATTTGGTGCTTTAGCATGCATTATTATATACGGTGGTATAATGAATCCCGCCTCAGTAATAATGTGGCAGAAGAACATCAATCTGCAGATGCTCCTAGCCTCATATATAACCGGCTTCCCCTTTGATGTAGTGGAAGCAGTAGCAACAATAATATTCCTGTGGCTGGCTGCAACCCCATTTCTCGAAAAACTCGACAGAGTAAGAATGAAATACGGAATAATAGAAGGAAGATAGGTATGATAAGGAATTGTGATTTGAAGGATATTTCGGATGGAAGGCTTTACGATACGAATGATATGGTGAAGGCATACTGTAACGAATGCAAGGGTTGCCATGCCTGCTGTGAGGGCATGGGTAATTCAATTATACTTGACCCGCTAGATGTGGTAAGGCTTTCTAAGGCAACAGGTAAGGGCTTTGGTGAGATGCTCAATAAGGAAATTGAGCTGAATGTTGTTGACGGATTAGTTCTTCCTAATATCAAAATGAACAATAACAGCTGTCCTTTTCTAAATGGCGAGGGCAGATGCAGTATTCATGAAAACAGGCCGGGCTTTTGCAGGCTGTTTCCACTTGGAAGATACTATGAAAATGGAGGCTTTAAATATTTCCTTCAGATACATGAGTGTGAACGTGCCGGCAAGACTAAGGTCAAGGTATCAAAGTGGATAGATACACCTGATATACCAAGATATACGAAATACATAAACGACTGGCACGATTTTCAGAAGGAGATGCAGGAACTTATAAAGAAAAAGCTTGAGTGCGAAAAGGACCAGGAAGCTAATAATATAACAGTCTTAATCTTAAACGTAATGTATATGGGAATATATGATGTAAATAACGATTTCTATTTGCAGTTTGATGAAAGACTTGCCAAGCTTCGCGAGTTAATTGAGGTGTAAATTGAGCACAGAGGAGACCGCTTATGGTATCAGAAGAATGTCGCAGCATTATTGATAACATGTGTGAATATGGCTGTAACGGTATTAGCAGGGATAAGCTTGCTGAGTTCATTGATTATGTTTGTTATGAGGGGAGTGCCGAACTTCGCGAATATCTAAGGCAGACTGCAAATAATATTGCTACTGATATTTTTGGAAACAAAATCTATATACGCGGGCTGATTGAATGTACAAACATTTGCAGGAATGACTGCCTTTATTGCGGCATAAGAAAGAGTAATAATAATGTGGAAAGATACCGCCTTGATAAGGATGATATCCTTGCCTGCTGCAAGGAAGGATATAGGCTCGGATTTAGGACATTTGTTTTGCAGGGTGGCGAGGATCCATGCTATACGGCAGAATTTGTAGCTGATGTAGTTTCTAATATAAAAAAAGACTATCCTGGCTGCGCCGTGACTTTGTCATTTGGCGAGCAGGAGTATGAGACATACAGACTGTGGCGGGATGCCGGGGCTGACAGATATCTTCTGCGTCATGAAACAGCAGATAAGCAGCATTATGCCAGACTTCATCCGGGGGAAATGGACTATGATAACAGGGTGAAATGCTTATATAATCTGAAGGAGCTTGGTTATCAGGTAGGAAGCGGATTTATGGTTGGCTCACCTTATCAGACGCCATATAATCTGGCTGATGACATCATATTTCTTACAAAGCTGGAGCCTCACATGATAGGGATTGGACCATTTGTACCACATAGCGATACACCATTTGCAGATAAAAGTCAGGGAACACTTACACAGACACTTGTTATGATAAGCATCCTAAGAGTACTGTTTAAGAAGGCATTAATTCCGTCAACGACCTCGCTAGGGACTATTGCACACGACGGTCGGGAGCAGGGCTTTTTATATGGGGCAAATGTTGTAATGCCTAATTTATCTCCTGTCGGTGTCCGTAAGAAATATATGCTATATGACAATAAGATATGCACTGGTGAGGAATCGGCACAGTGTATCAGCTGTCTGGAAAAGAGAGTACAGTCAGTTGGTTACAGACTTACAGTTGACCGTGGAGATTATATGGAATAAAAGACAATTTTGCTGTGGAACTATAAGTCTAAAAAGAGATAGGGGTTGAAGTATTGGAAGTAAAAATATGTGGATTGACAAGAATAGAAGAAGCACATTTCCTCAATGAATGCAAACCTGATTATGTAGGTATTGTAATGTTCTTTCCAAAGAGCAGGAGAAATATGAGTATTGATTCTGCAAAGGATTTAATAGCTGCAGTTTCGCCTGACATAAAGAAGGTTGCCGTAACTGTATCACCAACCAAGGAGCAGCTTGATATAATCAGTAAGCTGGGGTTTGATATTATTCAGATACATGGCGTTATCGATGATGATTTGATTGCTGGCGCAGGACTTCCTATATGGAAAGCATTTAATGTAGCTGATATGAATATGCTTCCTCACTATATGGGGCTTGATAATATATGCGGTTATGTATTTGATGCAGGAGAGCCAGGAAGTGGCAAGACATTTGACTGGAACAGCCTAAAGGATATTAAGCGAGATGGCAGGAAGATAATACTTGCAGGGGGCTTAAAGCCTGATAATGTTGCAATGGCAATTAAGACTGTCATGCCTGATGTTGTTGATGTATCCTCCGGTGTTGAGTATGATGATAAACCGGGTAAGGATGAGGATAAGGTTCGGGGCTTTATTAGAAATGCGAAGGACGCTTGTCGGTAAAAATCTGGTTGGAAAATGGAATGAATAGTAATAAAAATAAGTTTAATTTAAAGCCTGCTTTAAATTAAACTTATTTTTTAGTTGGGGCGGTATTAATGTTGCGTTTTTGTTATTTTATAGTCTCTCTATTCTTAGCGTATACTTCAAGCATATAGTAAAATAAACGTTGATCTTGTGGAGAGAGAAGCTCGTACATTATATTAAAATCTGTCTGATAATAGGCTTTGGTAGCAGAACAATCATTATCAACTATATCATAAACGGTGCAATCAAGGTACTTTGTTATATCGTAAAGAGAGTCGAGACTTAGCTTCGTTACACCACGTTCTACCTGACTGATGAATCCTACAGAAAAATCAAGGGCTTCTGCCATCGCTTCCTGTGTTATTCCTTTCATACGTCTTCGTGCCTGAATTCTGCTACCTATTACCTTGTAATCTAATCCCATAAATACCCTCCAAAAACTATTATATTAGTTATTTTATTCAATATAATCCTGAATATAATAGAATAAAAAGAATGTATTTATGTTAGTAATAACATCAACTAATAGTTATACTGTTGATTTATAAAAGTATTAGTGTTATTATCAATATTAGTTGGAACTTGAAAGAATAATTATAATGTAGGGAGGAAAAACAATGAAAAAAGTAATAAGTCGTATGCTGTCAGTTGTAATGTCAGCAATCATGATTACCACGTTGATTCCGGTTATAGCACCTGAATCAGCTAGTGAGGTTAAGGCATCAGAAGTGGAACAGGAGGCGGAGCTATATTCAAATGTTGAAGGTGACTTTGAATATGAAATTAGCGAGGATGGAATTATCATAACATCGTATAATGGAAGTGAAGAGGAAGTAATTATTCCAAGCAAGATAGATGGAAAAGCTGTTACGGGGATAGGAGACTATGCGTTTGATTCTTGCTGGGACATAACAAATATAACAATATCAAACAGTGTAAAAAGTATAGGAGATCATGCATTTTGTGATTGTAGCAGTTTAGAGAGTATTACAATCCCAGATAGTGTTACATATTTAGGCATTGGCGTGTTTGACGCTTGTGTGAGTTTAGAGAGCATAGTAGTGTCTGAGGACAATACATATTATGATAGTAGAAAAAACTGTAATGCTATAATCGAAACATTAAGCAATACTT
>JAEDHX010000101.1 GCA_016296785.1 Coprococcus sp.
CACAACCTTACGGTAATAGAAGATGCTGCACAGGCTATTGCGTCTACATATAAGGGAAAGGCACTTGGTACATTTGGTGATTTTGGCTGCTATTCATTCCATGAGACTAAGAATATCAGCATGGGTGAGGGCGGAGCACTCCTTATACAGAATGAGGATATGATTGAGCCTGCCGAAATAATCAGGGAAAAGGGAACTAACAGGGCTAAATTCTTCAGAGGTCAGATTGATAAATATACATGGGTTAATTATGGAAGCTCATATCTGCCATCAGATATGAATGCTGCTTATTTATGGGCGCAGCTTGAGAATATGGATATTATTCAGGAAAAGCGTCTTAGCGTATGGAATAGATACAAAGAAGGGCTTACTGAACTGGCAGATAAGGAATACATTGAATTTGGAGCGATTCCTAAAGAATGTACGAATAATGCGCATATGTTCTTCATTAAGGTTAAGGATTTGGATACTCGTACGAAACTGATAAATTTCTTAAAGGAAAGGGAAATCCAGGCAGTATTCCACTATGTTCCGCTTCATTCTGCGCCCGCTGGACGTAAATTCGGTAGATTCAACGGTGAAGACAGATTCACAACAAAAGAAAGTGAAAGACTCATCCGACTTCCGTTATTCTATTTGATTACTGATGAAGAGGTAAATCGTGTTATTGAGACATTACGTGAATATTTCCTATTAGGAGTATGATATTTGTGTAGGACTGGATTGGATAATGCAATTGTTGAAATAAACGATAGATGAAAAAGTATGATGTTGCAAGAAAGAAATGATAAGAAAATATTAATAATAATGGCGGCTGCGACTATTTTAATAGGCGCAGTTTTCTTCGTTTATCTGTATTTAAGACCTGTCAACAACTATTCATTTGATGTTGCGGCAGCTAATCCGGATATTGGACGTATGGAAGAAGATGGATATTATTTCGATTCTAAACATGCAGAGCTACTTACAGAAGACAAGCAGGACATTTATTTAAATATTCCAATGGAAGTAAAGGCAGGTTCATATACACTCCGTGTAGGATACAGGTCCAATGCAGGCAGCACACTTACAGTCACATCGAAAAGCAACCCATGGGCTGTAAAGTGCGACAGAGTATCACTTAATCACCTGCCTAAGGAGCTCCCAGGTGAATTTAATATGAATTATGGTCTTGGATACCTGCCAGGATTCAACAATGCTCAGATGTATATAACAGAAGACGTTAGTGACCTTGATATATGTGTTGTATACTGCGGATTCAAAGAGTTCACAGTTCAGACTGTAGAGCTTATTGGTAACAGGACATACATTAAGACAATATGGCCTGTATTTATGATTTTATTAATTCTTTTTGAGCTTATTATTGTTGGGATTATCAAAGGCTTTTTTAAGACTGAAAAGGGAATATCTATATTAATAATAACTGGAATTACGTTACTTTCAAGCGTTCCACTGTTATTTAAGATGGGATTATTATTTGATGATGGCAACTTTTTATACGGAAAGATTAATGGAATTATTGATGGATTAAGAGATGGTCAGTTCCCTGTAAGAATACATCCTAATACACTTAAAGGGTATGGGTATGCCACACCATATTTTTACCCTGAATTATTCTTATATCCATTTGCTATATTACGCGGAATTGGATATTCGCTAAGGTTCTGCGTATACCTGATGTTTTTCTGTACTAATCTTGCAACGGCGGCAATAAGCTTTATTTGCGTAAGGCGGGTGATCAAAGGGGATGGATTTAAGCATTCGTTATTTGTTTCAGCCGTAGGCTCAATATTATATACATTTAGTTCATATAGACTTATGGATATTTATGCAAGAGGTGCAATTGCTGAAGCAATGGCTATTGTATTCCTTCCACTTGTTGTGACGGGACTTTACGTGATTTTAGAAGAAAACGGTAGTGTGGCGTGGCTTACGCTAGGGCTTTTTGGTCTTGTCAACACGCATATATTAAGCTGCGAGCTTGTGGCTGTATTTGCAATATTATTATGTATTGTATGCTTTAGGAAGGTCTTTTCTAAGAACAGCTTTGTTAAGCTTGTTATGTCATGTGGTCTTACGTTTCTGCTTTCGGCGTATTTTATTATTCCGTTCCTTCATATGTCTACAACCGACTCATTTAAGGTATATGCTGAGAATGCATATGAGACATCAGGGAGTATGCTTTCGCTTAAAGACATCTTTGCAATAAATGTAGTTTCTACAGTTGGTAATGCAAATAATAATACTTTTTCTGACACAAGATATTCTCTTGGAATAGTAATAGTACTTATGACTATTATTTTGTATTTGATTGTAGTATTTAGGAAGAAGAATACCCCATTTATATCTATCACTTTTTTCTTTGGATTAATTGCATTGTGGCTTACAACAGATTTTTTCCCATGGAAGGCAATTGAAAATGCAGGCGGAATAATAAGAACGGTATTTTGTATGGTACAGTTTCCGTGGAGATACTTATCAATTGCAATGATTTGCTTTTTGTTTTCTATTGCAGGGTGTCTGAAGGGTTGTTTAGAGTTATATAATGAGCGTCAGACTGATGATGGAACGAAGAAGATAAATCTGTTAATGGGTATTACTATTGTATGTAGTATTCTTGCTGTGGCACAGGCATTTATTTTCTTTTCTACACTCAAGCTACGTGCTGAAGATGAACAGCTTATTTTTGATGGAATAGCGATATCAAAACATACTCTTGTGGGTATGGGAGAGTATTTGCCTGTTGACTTTGAAAATGGGGAGTTAGATTACAGCATTGAGGAATTACAATATGTATGTGATGAGAATGCTATAATTAATCCTATTGGAGGTTTGGGACTCACAATTGGACCTCTTACGAAATCAGGTACAGATTCTTCAATAATAATTATTAATCCTACAGACGAAGAACAAATATTATATATGCCTATCACGTATTATGAGGGATATAGAGTTGAGAATATTGCTGAGAGTGAAGATGGAAATGACACAGAACTGTTTGAAACGGATTTTGGAACTGTAGGACTGAAAATTCCGGTTGGATATTACAATGGTGTTCATATTACATATCATGAGAATATACTCTATAGAATAAGTGAACTTATATCTGTACTAACACTTGCAGGACTTGCAGTAATCAGGACTAGAAAACATGGAGAATAATAAGATAATCAGTAAATTAAATAAAGTAAGGGATTTTTGCATTGATTTTCTGACAAAGTACAATACACTTTGTCTGTTAGTAATATTTGCAGTTTTTCTATTTAGCAGATTGTTTCATCTTGATATTACACCAGCAGGAATCCATTATGATGAAGCAGGTATGGCATTTGATGCAAAAACTCTTGCAATGTATGGTACTGACAGACACAATAATTCATTTCCATTTTATTTGCCAGCTTATGGTGGAGGACAGAGTGCACTGTATGCATATTCTCTTGCATTAATCCTTAGGTTTGTTCCGTTTTCAAACTTTGTAATGAGATTACCAGCAGTAATATACGGATGCCTTGCGTTTTTCTCAAGTTATTTTCTTGTCAAAGAACTATTTGATGACAAGAGATGGGCACTTCTAGGCCCTATATTTGTGACGATAACTCCATACTTTTTCACATCAGAAAGATGGGCTCTTGACTGCAATCTATTCTTAAGTCTTGCGACTTTTTCATTTTATATGTTTTACAGAGCACATAAAAAAGGAAGGCACAGAGATTATTTATTGGCAGGATTTGCACTTGGATTGACATTATATACATATGTACTGTCGTATATTGTACTTCCAATTTTTCTAGGATTAAGCATTGTTTATGTAATTTTAATTAACAGAGATAATATTAAGAAATTTGAAATACTAAAATATGTTGTAATGGCTATTCCGCTTGGAATAATGGCTTTGCCTCTTTTATTAATGCAGCTTATTAATATGGGCAAAATCGAGCCGTTTAAGTTTCTGATTTTTGATTTTCCTAAGTTAGGATTCTATAGGGGCGCTGAAATGTCAATTTCTTCTATTCCTAAGAATATCGACAGATTGTGGATGATG
>JAEDHX010000036.1 GCA_016296785.1 Coprococcus sp.
GGTCACCTGCAGTATATGCATCTTTCTTACAGATAACAAGAACTGTTAAGAAGCAGGGATTTATTTCCGTATTTCTTGTAATGACAATTGCCATGGGTATGTTTAATTCAAATATGGCAAGAACAATAAATGAGAATAAAACAGAAAGATTAATGTATGATGCCGGTACAGACCTTATTATGCAGGAATACTGGTATATGGGTATAGTGCTTGATAAAGAGAAAAGAGCACACTGGTATTATAATGAGCCGGATTTTGAGAGATATGCTGAGAACTCAGAGGGCTTAAGTGAGAGTATTGCCAAGGTTATTTATGATGATAATGCTACAATTAAGATTGGTGGTACAGAGCTTTCAAATAGTGTCCTTATGGGTATTAATACTAAAGATTTTGGTAATACGGCAGAGCTTAAGAGTGGACTTAATGATAAGCATTGGTATTATTATCTTAATGATTTGGCTCAGGTGTCAAATGGTGTTATTATCTCATCAAACCTTGCAGAAAAATATAAGCTGTCAGTTGGTGATTCGATATCATATGCGAGATATAATCCAATTGTTAGCAAGAAGGATGAGGAAATTGCATCTCCTTCAGGTACAATATGTGCAATAGTCGATGCATGGCCGGGCTTTAACCAGTATACATATCAGAAGAATGAAGCTGGTGAGATGGAAGAGATTGAGAGATATCTTATTGTTGCTAACTATGCTTATGTAGTTGGTGCATTTGGGCAGACTCCATATCAGGTTTGGATGAAGCTTAAGGATGGTGCTGATTATAAGGATGTTCTTAATAATCTTGAGAATAATGATATTACAATTCTGTCGTACAATAGTGTAGATAAGGATGTACTTAAGATGCAGGAGTCACCGCTTGTTCTTATTACAAATGGTTTGTTCTCGTTATCATTTATTATTGCAATTATTTTGTGTACGATAGGCTTCCTTATTTACTGGATTACATCAATTAAGCAGCGTGAGTTGTTATTTGGTATATACAGAGCTATGGGTATGAGCATGAAGGAGATTAATAAAATGCTTATTAATGAGCAGATGTTCAGCTCTGTTGTTGCGAGTCTTGCCGGATATGGTGTAGGAGCAGTTTCGACAATGCTGTTTGTAAAGCTTGTTTCTATTGTATATCTGCCTGAATCACACAGTATAGATATATCAATAGTGGTAAATCCGTTTGATATCATTAAGTTGTCTATTGTAGTTGTGCTTATGTTTATTGTCTGCTTTGTTGTTATCAGAACAATACTAAAGAAGATGAATATTACACAGGCACTTAAGCTGGGTGAGGATTAGAATATGGAAAATATTATGATACAGGCAAAAAATATAAAAAAATGTTTTACATTAGGAAGTGGAGAACCATTCTATGCACTTAAGGGAATAAATATTGATATTCCAACCTCAAAGCTTACTATATTGAAGGGCCGTTCCGGTTCAGGAAAGACAACGCTTCTTAATATTTTAAGTGCACTTGATTCGCCTACAGAGGGTGATATTGTAATAGAAGATAGAGCTTTTAGCTCAATGACTGAGAATCAAAAGGAATTGCTTAGAAGACTTGAAATAGGTTTTGTATTTCAGTCGGTAGCACTTATTCCTATAATGAATGCATATGAGAATGTTGATTTTGGTCTCAGACTTGCCAATTATGAAGGTAATAGAGATAAGCGAATTAAGGAAGTCCTTGATATGGTAGGTCTGTCTTCAAGAATGTATCATATGCCAAACCAGATGTCAGGTGGAGAGCAGCAGAGAGTAGCGATTGCAAGAGCTGTTGCTCATAAGCCAAAGGTAATATTTGCCGATGAGCCTACAGGAGCTCTTGATACAGCATCAGGACTAAATGTAATGAAGCTCTTTAAGGAGCTTGTAGCTAAAGAGAATATTACTATTGTAATGACTACCCATGATCCGAATCTTATGGAGCTTGGTGATGTTGTATTTGAGATAGAGGATGGTGAGATTGTTGGCAGAGATTAATATTAATGATACATTGGTTGAAGATACATTGGTTGAAGAAGCATTTGATGAAGAAACCGTCCTTGGTGATTCACTTAATGAAGACACTGTTGATGAAAAAACTACAGCTGCTGATAATGAGAATATTCTCGAATGTGATGGCCTTGTAAAGATATACAAGACAGATGAGGTTGAGGTTATGGCTCTTCAGGGCCTTGAGCTTACAATAAAGCGTGGCGAGCTTATGGCTGTTATTGGTAAGTCGGGTAGTGGTAAATCAACTCTTCTTAATATGATAGGTGGTTTAGAGAGACCTACTGCCGGCAAGTTATATGCTGATGGTAAGGATTTATTTGCCCTTAGCGATAAAGAGCTTGTTGAATACAGAAAGAAAACTGTTGGCTTTGTATGGCAGAAGAATTCAAGAAATCTTCTTCCGTACATGACAGCAATTGAGAACGTTCAGGTTCCTATGTTCTTCGACAAGGATAATAAGGAAGATAAGTATAAGAGAGCACATGATTTGCTGTGCATGGTTGGTCTTGAAAATAAGATTAATTCATTCCCTAGCCAGATGTCAGGTGGAGAGCAGCAAAGAGTTGCAATTGCAATTGCGCTTGCTAATAATCCGAAGATACTTCTTGCTGATGAGCCTACAGGTGCTGTAGATTCAAAGACATCAAATATGATTCAGGATCTTTTTAGAAAGCTTAATCAAGAGCTTGGAATTACGATTATTATTGTTACACACGATATCAGCTTAGCTAATAAGGTAAATCGAGTTGTAATGATATCTGATGGTAAGATAAGTACTGAGAAGATTATGAAGGAAGAGTACAGACAGAAGATGGGTGAGATATCTAGCGAAAACTTTGTTGCAGATGATTCTCATGAAGAATTCTCTATCCTTGATAAGGCACATCGTGTTCAGATCAGTGAAGAAATGCTTGAAGCTGCCGGTATTGATACTAATAAGGTTAAGATACAGGTTGAAGGAGATAAGGTTATTATTACAAAAGAATAAAGATTTATAATGTGACATATTAATAATTGAGCAGGAATCTATATATTTGTAGATTCCTGTTTCTTTGTGTGTACTAAAGTGCTAATATGTGGTAAACTGATACAAGAATTTTACTGGAGGATAAATCAATGAACAGCTTTTTAATGGGAAATGAGGCAATTGCATTAGGAGCTATGGCTGCAGGTGTGAATGTAGTTGCCGGTTATCCGGGAACACCTTCTACAGAGGTTTTAGAAACAGTAGCAAAAAAAAATAAAGGAAATATATACGTTGAGTGGTCAGTAAATGAAAAGGCAGCACTAGAGCTTGCAGCAGGTGCTGCATATACAGGCGCAAGAACAATGGTAACAATGAAGCAGGTTGGACTTAATGTTGCTGCTGATCCACTACTAAGTCTTGCTTATATAGGAGTAAAGGGTGGAATGGTAATTATGGTAGCAGATGATCCTGGTCCTATTTCATCTCAGACAGAGCAGGACACTAGAACCTTTGCTGCTTTTTCAAAGCTTCCATGCTTTGATCCGTCTTCGGTTCAGGAAGCATATGATATGATTCAGGAGGCATTTGAATTCTCAGAGGAATATCATACTCCTGTAATTATGAGACCAACGACAAGAGTATGTCATGCATATGCTTCATGTGAGATAAAATCCGAAGAAGAATATTATGTAAACAAGCCTGAAGGCTTTGTAAAGGATTCAAAGAAATGGGTAATATTCCCTAAGCTTTCTTATCAGGCTCATCTTAATATTGAAGAAAGAAATGCAAAGCTGACATCAATTCTTTCAAAGTATGGTAGAAATGAGATAATACATAAACAATTAAAGAATGCCTGTGTTGGAGATGAATGCAATACAACTAATACTAAGGGGCTTCGAAGAGGTATTGCAACTCATGGAATAAGTTATTCTTATGTAATGGATGGTCTTCGCGGTATTGATACAGATATATCTGTATTGAAGGTTGCCACACCATTTCCATTTCCTTGTGAGCTTGCTCTTGATTTCCTTAAGAATGTTGATGAGGTACTTTGTATTGAAGAGCTTGATCCTGTAATTGAAAGAGCACTTACATATGTATGTGGAAGATACAACCTTGATGTTAAGATATATGGTAAGATTACAGGTAATATTGCAAATGCAGGTGAAAATACATGTGACAGCGTAAAAGAGAGCATTTTATCATTTATAGATAAAGAAGCTAATGATAACTGCAGGCACATAGACGAAAAGCTTATGGGAGACATAAAGATGGCAGATGATATGCCTGAGCTTCCAATACGACCACCGGTTCTTTGTGCAGGCTGTCCTCACAGGGCATCCTTCTATGCAGTAAAGGAAGCCATGAAGGGCCAAAAGACAATTTTCTGTGGTGATATCGGATGTTATACACTTGGCAATGCTATGCCGCTTGATATGGTAGATACATGTCTTTGCATGGGTGCTGGTGTTAATATGACCCAGGGTATTGGACGCGTAGAGCCTGATACAAGATGCTTTGCATTTGTTGGTGATTCTACATTCTTTGCATCAGCTATTACAGGTGTTGTAAATGCAATATATAATCATGCAAATATGACGCTTATTGTGCTTGATAACTCAACAACGGCGATGACCGGTCATCAGCCACATCCCGGAACAGGTGTTAGAATGATGGAATTTGCAAATGGTAATATGCCTAAATCACATGAGGATATTGCAAACAAGATTAATATAGAAAAGGTTCTTTCGGGACTGGGAGTTGAGGTTATTGAAACTGTTGATCCGCTTGACCTGAATAATGCCATAGCCTGCGTTAAGAAGGTTGCTGAGATAGACGGGGTGAAGGCTATTATATTTAAATCACCATGTATAGCAGTTGCGAGAAGCGACAAGAAGGCGGTAGTAGTTGAGGATAAATGTATCAATTGCAAGAAATGTATCAAATCACTTGGGTGTCCGGCACTTATATTGGATAATGGTAAGGTTGTTATTGATGCTTCACAGTGTACAGGTTGTATGCTGTGTGAGAAGGTTTGTCCTATGGATGCAATTACGAAAGGCTAGGGTGATATAGATGAATAAGAATATTATACTATGTGGTGTAGGTGGTCAGGGTACGGTACTTGCATCTAAGCTTATTGCCGGGGCAGCTATGAGAAGAAATATACCTGTTATGAGTGCAGAAACTATAGGAATGGCACAAAAGGGTGGTAGCGTAGTAAGCTATATTCGTTTAGGAGATGATTTATATACTCCGATGATTCCAAAGAAGGAAGCTGATATTATTGTAGGCTTTGAACCATCAGAGGCTGTAAGGATGCTTCCTTACCTTAAGGATGGAGGCAGTGTTATTGTTAATTCCTGTCCTACAAAGCCGGTTACATCAGTTTTGGCAGAATCAGGTTATGATGGCATAGAGATGGTAGAGTATCTGAAGAAGAAAGTAAGTAAGCTTACAGTTATTGATTGTAATAAGGCAGCGGAAGAAATAGGTTCTTCTAAAGCAATAAATATGATACTGCTAGGGGCAGCACTTAATACCGGAGAGCTTGACATAACAAAGGAGGAAATAAAAGAAATCCTCGCACAGAGAGTAAAACCACAGTTTTTTGAAATGAATTGCAGAGCACTTGATTATATAAAATAGCTATTATCTGACATACTATATAGCTAGGTAAGGAGACAATCATGAGAATAACAGAGGAACAGATAAAACTTGTAAACGGCAGAATAAAGGCACTTATTGAAGCTGATAACTTCTATGGAAAGAGACTAAAGGCGGCAGGAGTAAACGAGATTTCAACAGTTGAGGAATTTGAGAAGCTTCCATTTTCGGAAAAGGCTGATTTGCGTGATGCATATCCGCTTGGACTTATGACAGCAAAGGAAAGCGATATAGTAAGAATCCACTCTTCTTCAGGAACAACAGGTAAGCCTGTAATAATTCCTTATACAGCAAAGGATGTAGATGATTGGGCTATTATGTTTAAGCGTTGCTATGAGATAGCAGGAATAACAAATATGGATCGTATTCATATTACTCCGGGTTATGGCCTTTGGACTGCAGGAATTGGCTTTCAAAATGGTGCAGAAAAACTTGGTGCGATGGCCATACCAATGGGTCCGGGTAATACAGAAAAACAACTACAGATGATGCAGGATATGAAGAGTACTGTTCTTTGCTCTACATCTTCATATGCCCTTTTGTTAACTGAAGAGGTTGAGAAAAGAGGTATTAAAGACAAAATATTCCTTAAAAAGGGCATTATCGGTTCTGAGCGTTGGAGCGATAAGATGAAGAAGACAATATCTGAGGGACTCGGAATATCATTATATGATATATATGGTCTTACAGAGATATATGGACCGGGTATTGGAATAAGCTGTGATGAGAATACAGGAATGCATTACTTTGATGATTATATTTATATTGAAATAATAAATCCTGTAACAGGAGAAAATCTTCCTGATGGAGAGTGGGGAGAGGTTGTTATTACTACTCTTGTTAAGGAAGGTGCTCCTCTTATCCGTTATCGTACTCATGACCTTTCCCGTATTGTGCCGGGAAGCTGTCCATGCGGATGTGAATTCCCTAGACTTGATACTATTATGGGAAGAACAGATGATATGATGAAGATTAAGGGCGTTAATGTATTCCCTAGCCAGATTGAGGAGATACTTCAGAAGTTCCCTGAGGTATCTAGCGAATACCAGATTAGAATTTCTCATCTTGATGGAAAGGATACAATGCGCATCTATGTTGAAACGAATGGTACGGTTGATTTCCTTGAGTTAGCAAAGAGAATAGCTGATAGAGTTAAGAGTGTTATTGGCTTTACTCCTCTTGTTAAGGTAGTGGAAGAGGGTGTGCTTCCAAGAAGTGAGAAGAAAACAAAGCGTGTTATTGACGAACGATATGATGAAGTGTAAAGAGTTTCATTGTTTGTACAAAATATATAAAAAATTATTATAGGAAACCTAATAATATAAAAATTTTCATAATTTATCTAAAAATATTCTATGTATTTTTATAGGCAGAAAAAATATAATGAATTTAGTCAAAACGACAAAGCAAAAATAAAAATATATGGAGGTAATTAAATTATGAAGAAAAGAAAATTAATATCATTATTAACAGTTGCAGCTCTTTCAGTTTCACTTGTGGGTTGCGGCGGTTCAGGAAGCTCAGGAAGTGGAGTAAAGAATAGCGATAAGCCACTTGTATGGTTCAATCGTCAGCCATCAAACAGCTCAACAGGAGAACTTGATATGGCAGCACTTAAGTATAACAAGGATACATATTATGTAGGATTTGATGCTAATCAGGGTGCTGAGCTTCAGGGACAGATGGTTCTTGACTACATCAAGGCAAATGCAGCAACAATCGATCGTAACGGTGATGGAGTCATCGGATATGTACTTGCAATCGGTGATATCGGACACAATGATTCAATCGCACGTACAAGAGGTGTTCGTTCAGCACTTGGCACAGGAGTTGATGCAAACGGAGCAGTTGATTCAACACCAGCCGGAACAAACGTAGATGGTAAGGCAACAGTAGTACAGGATGCTAAGCTTGATATTGATGGCAAGACATATACGATCAGAGAGCTTGCATCACAGGAGATGAAGAACTCAGCAGGAGCTACATGGGATGCAGCTACAGCTGGTAACGCAATTGGAACATGGTCATCATCATTTGGCGACCAGATTGATGTTGTAGTATCTAACAACGATGGTATGGGAATGTCAATGTTCAATGCATGGGCTAAAGATAACAAGGTTGCAGCATTTGGTTATGACGCAAATAGTGATGCTGTTGCAGCTATAGCAGAAGGCTACGGTGGAACAATTTCACAGCATGCAGACGTTCAGGCATACCTTACACTTAGAGTATTACGTAACGCACTTGATGGCGTAGATGTAAATACAGGTATCGGTGTAGCAGATGAAGCGGGTAATGTATTAGAAGAGGGTGTTGACTACAGATATAGCGAAGAAGAGAGATCATACTACGCATTAAATATCGCAATTACAGCTGAAAACTATCAGGATTTCATGGATTCAACAAAGCCTTACAGCAAGGTAGCAAATCAGCTTGATTCATCAAAGTGTCCTACAAAGAAGATTTGGCTTGATATTTACAATGCTTCGGATAACTTCCTCAGCTCAACATACCAGCCGCTTCTTGAGAATTATGATGATCTTCTTAACCTCAAGGTTGATTATATAGGTGGTGACGGTCAGACAGAGTCAAACATCACAAACAGACTTGGTAACCCAGATGAATATGACGCATTTGCTATTAACATGGTTAAGACAGACAATGCTGCATCATATACATCAATTCTTGAACAGTAATAATTACTCTTCAAATAAGCAACAAAAGTATATAAGGGTGTCAAGACATCTTGATACCCTTTTTCTAAAAATAAAGGAGTAGAAAGATGGCAGAAGGTAAGAATGATATCATCTTATCGATTCATGGCATGAGTAAATCCTTCGGCAGGAACAGGGTTCTTAACCGCATCAATCTGGATGTGAAAAGAGGCTCTATTATGGGTCTGATGGGTGAAAATGGTGCTGGTAAATCGACAATGATGAAGTGCCTTTTCGGAACATACCAAAGAGATGAAGGCACTATTATATTAGATGGTAAAGAAGTTAATTTTTCAGGACCTAAGGATGCACTTGAAAATGGTGTTGCCATGGTTCATCAGGAACTGAACCAGTGTCTTGAAAGAAGTGTTATTGATAATCTTTTCCTTGGTCGTTATCCTAAGAATTCTTTAGGTATTATCGATGAGGGAAGAATGAAAAAAGAAGCATCTGACTTATTTAGAAAGCTTGGAATAACAGTAAATCTAACAAAACCAATGAAGAAAATGTCTGTTTCAGAGCGCCAGATGTGTGAGATAGCAAAAGCGATTTCCTATAATTCTAAGGTTATAGTATTGGATGAGCCAACATCCTCATTAACAGCACCAGAGGTTGCGAAGCTGTTTAAGATGATGAGACAGCTTAGAGACCAGGGAATTTCACTTATATATATATCTCATAAGATGGATGAGATTTTTGAGATATGCGACCAAATATCTGTTCTTCGTGATGGTAGCCTTGTAATGACAAAGGACAGCAAGGATACAGATATGAATGAACTTATTTCAGCTATGGTTGGTCGTTCTCTTGATAACAGATTTCCTCCTGTAGATAATACGCCGGGAGAAACTGTATTGTTAGTTGAGCATCTTTCAACAAAGTATGCACCAACTTTGCAGGACATAACCTTTGATGTGAAGAAAGGTGAGATATTCGGACTTTATGGACTAGTTGGAGCAGGAAGAACAGAGCTGCTTGAAACGATTTTTGGTATCCGTACAAGAGCTGCAGGACGTGTATATTATAATGGGCGTCTAATGAATTTTAGTTCTCCAAAGGATGCCATGGATCATGGTTTTGCTCTTATTACAGAGGAACGTAAAGCAAATGGTCTTTTCTTAAAGGGAGATATTACTTTTAATACAACAATTGCTAATATGAAGCATTATAAATCAGGAATTGCTCTTTCGCATGATGAGATGGTTCGTGCAACGGCTGAAGAAATCCGAATCATGCATACAAAGTGTATGGGCCCTGATGATATGATTTCAAACCTATCAGGTGGTAATCAGCAGAAAGTAATATTTGGTAAATGGTTAGAGCGTTCACCTAATGTATTTATGATGGATGATCCGACAAGAGGTATCGATGTAGGTGCCAAGTACGAAATTTATGAATTGATTATTCAGATGGCTAAACAGGGTAAGACAATAATTGTTGTATCTTCTGAGATGCCTGAAATACTTGGAATTACAAATCGTATCGGTGTTATGTCAAATGGACATTTGTCAGGAATAGTAAATACAAAGGAAACTAATCAGGAAGAGTTGTTAAGACTCAGTGCAAAATATCTGTAAAGGAGGAGTAATTGATATGGCAGTAGATAATAGAATTCTTTCGGCTGATGAGGAAGCTAAATTAATTAAGCCGATTGATGAATATATAGGAAAAATTCAGAAGCAGATAGATGAGCTTCGTGAAGATGGTACTGACAAAGTACAGCATTATAAAACACATATTGCTCTCGCAAAGGAAGATAAGAATTATACTAAAGAAGAGAGAGCAGATGTCATAGCTAAGGATAAGGTAGCACTTGAAAAGGCAAAGGCAGTAGAAGCTAAGAATAAGGATAGCATAAATAAGCTTATTGCACAGGCTGAGGAGTATCTTTCTGAGCATTATGACAGCGAGTATTATCAGAAGGTTGTTGCAAGCTGCGAGGCTGAGAAAGCAGTTGAGAACGCAGAGTATGAGAAGACTTTGGCTAAGCTTAAAACAGAGCATGAAGAAATCCTTTCAAAACTTTCTGATAAGAATGAAATTAAAGATGAAAAATATGTTTACAAAAACAGAATATTTGATGCTCAGATGACACATGAATCTAAGCTTCAGGAGATTAAGGACAGAAAGCATGAAGCATATGCACATAAATATCATCTTATTGATATGCTTCGTATGTCAAAATTCACTTTCTTCCAGAAAAAAGCACAGAATTTTGAAAACTATAAATATACATTCAATACATCACAGTTCTTATATAAGAATGGTCTGTATATTGTAATTATATTAATATTCATAGCGTTATGTATTATTACACCTATTGTTAAGAATACACAGCTTTTGACACTTGCAAACGTACTTAATATTCTTCAGCAGGCATCACCAAGAATGTTCCTTGCGTTAGGTGTAGCCGGTTTGATTCTCTTAACAGGTACTGACCTTTCAGTAGGACGTATGGTAGGTATGGGTATGGTAACTGCTACAATTATCATGCACAATGGTATTAATACAGGTGGTGTATTTGGACACATTTTTGATTTTACCGGAATGCCGGTAATAGCACGTGCTCTACTTGCACTTTTAGTTTGTATAATACTAACAACCTTATTTGCTACAATAGCAGGTTTCTTCATGGCTAAGTTTAAGATGCATCCGTTCATTTCTACAATGGCAAACATGCTTATTATATTTGGTCTTGTAACATATGCTACTAAGGGTGTTTCATTTGGTGCAATTGATTCTTCAATTCCTAATATGTTTATTCCGAGAATTGGTAAGTTCCCAACAATTATTCTTTGGGCAGTTGTAGCAGTTATAGTTGTATGGTTCATTTGGAATAAAACAACATTTGGTAAGAATTTATATGCAGTTGGTGGAAATCCGGAAGCAGCTGCAGTTTCAGGTATATCGGTATTTAAAGTTACACTTAGTGCTTTCATCCTTGCAGGTATCTTATATGGATTTGGTTCATGGCTTGAGTGTAACAGAATGGTAGGTTCAGGTAGTGCTGCTTATGGTCAGGGCTGGGATATGGATGCCATTGCTGCTTGCGTAGTTGGTGGCGTTTCATTCACAGGTGGTATTGGTAAGATTTCAGGAGTTGTAACAGGTGTACTTATCTTTACATCACTTACATACTCACTTACAATACTTGGTATTGATACAAACCTTCAGTTTATTTTCGAAGGTATCATTATCCTTGCAGCAGTAACACTTGACTGTCTCAAATATGTACAGAAGAAATAATTACCAAAATTCTCATAAAAAGTCCTTTTTTAAATGTGGGGGAGAACTTCTCGGTTCTCCCTTTTTTCATATTCAAAAAGTGTTATTAATTTGTTATAATATATAAATCAGGGGGTGATTAAAACGGATAAATATAAAGTTCTTTTGGTTGATGATGAGGCTGAGGTAATTGATGTAATAAAATCACGAATTAATTGGGAAGAGCTTGGATATGAGGTTATTGGTTCGGCTCAAAATGGAGTAAGGGCATTTGAGCTTGCAGAAAGTTTTTTGCCTGACGTTGTAATTACAGATATAAAAATGCCTTATATGGATGGATTGGAATTGTCTAAGAAGCTCAAGGACGAGTATCCAAATATTCGTATAATTATATTTACCGGTTTTGATGAGTTTGAATATGCTAAAGAGGCTATTCATTTAGAGATAGAAGAGTATATGCTTAAGCCGGTTAATAAGGAGGAGCTTTCTAAGCTGCTTATAGAATTAAAGCATAATTTAGATCAGGAAAAGGCTGAGAAGCTGAATGTTCAAAAACTTGAGAAATACTATATGGAATCACTTCCACTTTTGCAGATTAATTTCTTTGTTTCATTAATTGAAGGGCGCATAAGACAGGCTGATTTGAGCAGATATATGTCAGATTACAGAATAAACCTAAATAGTACGTATTATTGCAGTGTTGTTTTGCATACTTCTGAGAATAGTTCGTCAGAGAATATGAGTCCACTGCTTCTTGCCATGTCTGTGCAACGTGAGGCGGTGGAAAGAATACAGAGCGAATGGAAGGGAGAATGCTTTACATATCTTGGTAATACGGTATTTATTATTGAGCTTGACTCAGAGGAGGCAATAATAAAGCTTACTGATGATTGTGATAAGTTCTGCAGATGGGCTGACAGGGCTTTGAGTGCTGTAGTTACTGCCGGAATTGGAAGACCGTGCGACAACCTTATTAATGTCAACAGTTCTTATGATGGAGCGCGTGAAGCAGTTTCCCATAGAGTAATATATGGAACAGGACGTGCTATTTATATTGGGGAAATATCACCTAAGGAGCATGAATTTACAAATGCGACGGATAATGCTGAAATACATGATTTATTTAAGGCAATCAGTATTGGTGTTGATGAGGCAATCAGTAAGGCTGTAAATAGCGAAATGCAATATATTAAGAATAAAGCTTGTACATTAAATCAGCATAATCTTATTACAATGGAGATGGTTGGTGCTTTTTACCGTTTTTGTTCAAATAACTCAATTGATTTTAATGAGTTCTGTGATAATCTAAAGGACCCTTATAGGGATGTTCCTCAAATGGATATAAACAGATTATCGGATTGGGTACTTGAAGTATCGCTTAAGATAAGTCGTAGTCTAAAAAGTGTAAGAAACAAATCAAACAGAAACCTGATAATTGAGGCACAGAATATTGTGAGAAATAGATACCAGGACCCTGAACTATCGCTTGATTATGTATGTTCAGCATTAAATGTATCCAACTCTTATTTCTCCTCGATATTCAAGAAGGAGGTTGGCAAGTCGTTTGTTACATATCTTACTGATTATAGGATGGAGAAGGCAATCCATCTGATAGTTGAGACAAATGAGAAAAGCTACGAGATAGCAGAACATGTAGGTTATTTGGATGCAAACTATTTTAGCTATGTATTCAAGAAAAGTGTGGGTATGTCACCTTCAAAATACAGAACTTTAAATCAGGCAAAATAAAAAGTCGAGGATTACTATACAAATATATGAAGAAGAGAATAAAGAGCTTTGGTATTCAGTCAATACTTATGTCGGCACTTACTGCACTTACTATTATAACTACCACGATAATAGTGGCATTGATTTATATAAGATATGATGATGATCTTAAAAAGAATACAATAAAAAATATGGAGAGCCTTATAAATAGTTCGGTAGAAAGCTTTGAAGATTATCTGCTTAATATGAGGCGTATATCTGATGCAATAAATTACAATATTATCCAGCAGTATGATATAAACAGTGTAGAGTTCAGCCAGCAGCTTGACTTGTTATATCAGACAAATAAGGATAGAATACGAAGCATTTCAGTATATGATAATAGTGGCAGATTATTGGCAGTAGAACCTGCTATGACTTATAAGCAGGATGTTGATATTACAAATCAGGATTGGTTTATAGCTGCAAACAGCCGGATAGAGAATATGCATTTCTCGTCGCCACATATAGAGAATTATTTTGTTAATGATTCAGATAGATACTATTGGGTTATGTCATTAAGCAGATTTGTTAATATTTCTGATGGTGATAAACTGCAAAATGGTGTGCTTCTTATTGATATAAATTATAGTAATATTACAGAATCTTTTGATGAAATAAATGAGACTCAAAGTGGGCAGTATTATTACCTTTGTAAGAATGATGGTGAGGTTATATATCATCCATATGGCTCGCAGATTTTGCGTGGTATCAAAAAGGATGAAAGCATTAATTATGCACTTAAGGAAGATGGTACCTATTATAGTGGTGTTAATGGAAAAAAGTCAACAATATTAGTTAAGACAATTTCGTATACGGGATGGAAACTGGTAGGTGTTGTTTCTTTTGATGCACATAATATGGATGATGCTAGAATAAAGTATTTTATTTTAACAACATTTTCTTTTTTACTTATGATGATACTTGTTCTTAACAGAATTATTGTAAAAAGAATATCTAAGCCTATTCTTAAATTGAACGATTCTGTTAAGGAATATGAGGCTGGAGATAAGCCTAATATATATATAGGTGGTTCTTCTGAAATAAGACATCTTGGTTATTCAGTTCAAAAATCATATGAACAAATTGATGAACTTATGAGAGAGATTGTCAGACAACAGAATGAACGTAGAAAGAGCGAAATAGCAGCGCTTCAAAGCCAGATTAATCCTCACTTTTTATACAACACACTTGAGTCTATCACCTGGATGGTAGAAGGTAATAAGAATAAAGAAGCTGTGTTTATGATTTCAGAGCTTGCGAAACTACTTCGAATAAGCTTATCAAAGGGGCATACCATAATTTCTATTCAAGATGAGCTTCAGCATTGCCGTAGCTATATGAATATCCAGAAATTCCGCTATAATAAGCGTTTTTCTACAGAGTTTGATATTGATCCGGAGATTAATGATTACGTAATTGTCAAGCTTATCATTCAACCAATACTTGAAAATGCCATATACTATGGCGTTGGTAATTTGGATGAGGATGATGGTGGTAAGATTTTAGTTACAGGCAGAATAGAACATGGGGACATATATATATCGGTAGAAGATAACGGAATGGGAATGAGAGAAGAGGATGTTGCCAATATTCTTGTTGAAAACAATAAGGTTCCAAAACATGGCTCCGGAGTTGGACTTATTAATGTTCATACAAGAATTAAGTTGATGTTTGGAGAAGCGTATGGATTAATTGTTGAAAGCGAACCTGATGAAGGTACTAAGGTAACGGTTCATTTACCAGCAATTTTGTATGATGAGACTGAAAGGGATAAGCTTGAGAGTATGAGCGAATTAAAAAGAGATAAACTTGGTGAGACGAGTAAACTGATAAGCGAGGAAAGTGCATATGAATAGAAAAGTTTTTTTGACAGTTGAACTTATTCTGGCTCTTCTAACTTCGTTTTTTGTATATGAAATGTTTAAGGAGGAACCGGCTCAGAAAAGAGTTGCCGTAATAATTGAGAAGTCCGGTGATGAAAAATGGGATTCATTTATTAACGGTCTTAAACAGAGTGCAAAGGATAATAACATTCATCTTGTAATTTGTAATACTGATGAAATGGAAAATGCTGATAAAGAACGTAATATCATAGAGGAACAGCTTAATAATGATATAGATGCGTTTATTATCCAACCGGCTCCTGACGAAGAAATTAATTCTACAATACTTGAATTATCTAAGAATATGCCGGTGATTCTAACTGATAGTGATTTGTACGCGAGAAATTATTATAATAGTACTCAAAATGATTTACCCGTAATCGCGCCTTCAAATTATGAACTGGGCTATAGAATGGGAAATGAAATAACAAATAATTATTCAGCACAAATTGATAATATGCGAGTTGGTATCATATGTGGAAAAGAGAACATGAATAGTATAGAAACTCGTAAACAGGGCTTTATTGATTCTGTTTCCAAAGAAGACCTTGATATAGTATGGGATATTTACCAGCTTGAGGATATTAGGTACAGAGAACCTGTTGACATTATTGTTGCACTAGATACGGATGTTTTGGAGCAGTTGTGTGAGAGTGATTTAATAAATACAAAAATAACGAAAATATATGGTATTGGTTGCAGTAAGATGACAGTATGTTGTCTTGATAATGGAGAGATTGAATGTCTTATTATGACAGATGATTTTGATATGGGATACACATGCATATCAGAGATAAAGAAGAAGCTTGATAAGAAGAATTATTCCATAAAAGAGAAGGATGTGGAATATAAGATATTATACAAGGATAATATTTACTCGAAAGAAAACGAAGCTTTTTTATTTTCGTTTGAGAGATAAGGAGAGAAAATGCGTATTAAAAAGCTTATATTATTGATTTGTATTGTGTTTATGGTAATACCGCTTGCTGGGTGTGGCGAGAAAATAATTGAAAAGGACAAAACTCTTAGGGTTGGTGTTGTTATATATGTAAAAAATGATCCTTTTATTAATGCCATGGTAGATTGCATGAAGGCAGAGTTTCAAAAACTTGAAAGTGATGATTTGAATATTATCATGTCTGTTCGTTCAGGAGAAGAAGACCAGCGTACCCAGGATGAAGTTGTAAGCGAAATGATTGATGCAGGATGTGATGTCTTATGTGTGAATCTTGTAGATAGAACATCACCCTCCGTTATAATTGAACTGGCAAAGAAAAATGATATTCCGGTTATATTCTTTAACAGAGAATTGGTTAAAGAGGACCTGATGAAATGGGACAGAATGTATTATGTGGGAGCAGATTCTGAACAGTCGGGAGAATTAGAGGGAGAGCTTGCAATTGAGGCGATAAATAACTATGGCAATGCAGATACGAATGGTGATGGCAGGATTCAATATGTCCTTTTAGAAGGTGAAGCAGGTCATCAGGATGCTATTATAAGGACAGATTATTCAGTTAATACCATTCTAAATTCAGGTATTAAGCTTGATAAAATCAGTTATCAGTTTGCTGACTGGAACAGAACACAGGCTGAAAACAAGATGTCAAAGCTAATAGAACAGTATGGTAGTGAAATTGAACTTGTGATTTCTAATAATGATGAGATGGCTATGGGAGCAATAGATGCATATAGTAAAGCAGGTTATTCAATTAATGAGTTACCGATAATAATTGGTATTGACGGACTTGATGATGCAATTACTGCTATATTAGAAGGAAAGCTTCAGGGAACGGTATATAATGATAAAGAAGAACAGGCAAAACAAATATCAAATTTAGCAGTAGATCTATACCTTAATAATAGTTTGGATGGATATGATTTTCAGGATGGAAGAAAGATTATCCTTCCGTATAGGAAGGTAGATAAAACTAATGTAAATGAGTATATTAGTAATTAACATATTATATAATAGTTTTGGTTTGATAAAATGGAGTAATAATTATGTTGGATGATAAGATGAAAGAAGCAGAGGAAGCCTTCTATTT
>JAEDHX010000102.1 GCA_016296785.1 Coprococcus sp.
TAGCAGGTATTGATTCGAAATGTAAGCCAATTATAATAATAGCGCCAACAAAATAGAGAATAACCATGAAAGGAACTATCTTCTCAGTAATTCTGGCAACTCTCTTTAATCCGCCGATTATAACTAAACCAACAGCAATTACGAGGAATATACCAACAGCAATTTTTGGTATACCAAATGCATTATTAACATTTGATACCATTGAATTAACCTGACTCATATTACCAATACCAAATGATGCAAGCAGACAAAACAGAGAGAATAACCAGGCAAGAACTGCGCCTATGTATTTGCAATGCTTCTTTGCACCGAGACCATCTCGAAGATAGTACATTGCACCGCCATGCCATTCTCCCTTGCTATCCTTTTTACGATAGAGAATACCGAGAACGTTCTCTGAAAAGTTTGTCATCATACCAAAGAATGCAATAACCCACATCCAAAATACCGCACCGGGACCACCGGTAGCAATAGCGCCGGCCACACCAACAATATTACCTGTTCCAACAGTTGCAGCAAGAGCTGTACATAATGACTGGAACTGCGATATCGATTTATCACTTGTATGTCCTGTGACATGCTTATCCTTAAAAATTGCACCAATAGTATTTTTCCACCAATGAGGTAAGTGTGAAATCTGGTAAAATTTTGTTACAAAGGTCATAAGGATACCAATAAACCCTAGAAGAATTAGAGCAGGCCATCCCCAAACGGCACTGTTAATAGCGTTGTTGATGTTAGTAATAGTTTCAATCATAAAGTTCCCTCCTTTTTTTGTTCTAAGCAATAAACAAAAAAAGAAGAATCTCAATAGATGAGATTCTTCGTCGTATGCTTAGATAAATACATCTACTTGTTCCACGCCATTGTGGGTTTAGCAAGTAATATAAAATTATATTAGAGATTCTACAATACTTTTTTTGTTTTGAAAAGACCTTTTATTATTTTTTGTTGAAATTATTCGAAATCCCCTATTGACTCTTACGTTGCATAATTGTTTATTGTATAATTATTGAAGTAAAAAATGAATCCTATCATTATACAAATACTATATTGAGAGGACTTCGCAGATATCTATTTTGGTCAAAAAGGAGTAACCATGATATATTCATACCCTAATTACTACAATAATTTCAAATGTGTTGCAAGCAAATGTAAGGATACATGCTGTTCTGCCTGGCAAATTGTAATTGATGATGATTCGCTGACCGGATATGAGAATTATGAAGGTGAATATAAGAAAACACTTTGCAGGAATATAAGCTGGGAAGAAGGCGTATTTAATCATAACGACAAGGGGACATGTGCATTTCTGCGTGATGATATGCTGTGTGATATGTATATACATATGGGAAAAGACAGCTTATGCAAAACCTGCAGAGAATATCCAAGGCATACAGAGGAGTTTGAGAATTTAAGAGAGATTTCATTATCTATTTCATGTCCTGAGGTAGCAAGGATGCTCATCAATACAACTGACAAGGTTACCTTCTATACCAGGGAGGATGATGAAGAAGAGGTATTTGAGGATTTTGATTATTTTATGTTTTCTAATCTTGAGGATATAAGAGAAGAAATAATAAGTGTGATTCAGAATCGTGATACTAGTCTTAGAGACAGGATAGATAGAATACTGCAAATAGGCGCTTCAGCGCAAAGACATTACGAGGAAGGCGAATTGATCCTTTGGAGTGAATGTGATGATGAGGACAGGGTGGCCTCTAAGAGCGAATATAAACTATTAATGAAACAGTTTTCTTTCCTGTTAGATGAATTAGAGCTTCTATATAGTAACTGGGAGGATGTTCTTATTGAAACAGCTGAACTTGTATTTAGTAGAGGTGAAGCGGAGTTCTTATTAAACAGACAGGAATTTATCAAATGGTGGGAGAAGAGTAGTCTTACGCCTATGGATATTTTGCTAGAGCAGATTATTGTATACTTTATTTCGATTTATTTTCTTGGTGCTGTCTATGATGAAAATATCATTGGTAAGGTAGATGCCGGAATATCACACTCTATAGAGATATTCATACTTTTATTAGGAAGATGGATTAAGAATGAGGAAAGGCTTGACATGGATGATGTAGTAGAAATTGTTTACAGATATTCAAGAGAGATAGAGCATTCCGATGAGAATCTTGAGCGTGTAGAGATAATCAATTGGTTTGACAGAAAATAAGGCTGACACTGATATATATTATAATGATATTGAGAGTGCATTTGCGCAATAGGATTCTGATTAATACTACTATAATGGCAATATTATACAAATAAGATAGTGAATAATAGACAAAGGTAATGAGGAGTTGTGCAAATATACTAAAATTAATTATAAAGATTGCACAATCTGGAATGTTGTGGTAAAGTATAGCTATAAAGAACACACACATATTTACATACACATTTATTAAAAAGGGAGTGAGCATTATGAAAACATTAGGTAACAAAGGTTTCAGTTTAGTTGAACTTATTATTGTAATTGCAATAATGGCTATCTTAGCAGGTGCGCTTGCACCGGCGTTAATCAGATATCTTGAGAAGAGTAGAGAAGCTGCTGATATTGAGAGTATGAAACAGGCTAAGCTTGTTGCTGATGCTGCTTATGCAGATGGTGAAGCAGAAGCAGGAATGACATATTATTTTGATACATCTGGTTGGATTACAGAATCAAAACCTGATAAGGGTTATGGAAAGGGCACAGCTTCAGATGGACATTCTGATTATGAAGGATATGACAGTACAAAGAATGTAGTTGGTAAGTATCTTATGGTTACATATGATGATATAGGTTCGGCATCTGTATATTGGGCAACTGAAGAGGCATCAAAACTGGATGTTACATTAAGTAAGCTTTCTAATGTATTAAGTAATAAATTAGTTTTATCAGGCAATAATGAAGCTTTTTCAGTAGGAAAGATGATTGCATCTAATAAGGCGGATGAATTGAATAAATATATACAGGAACAGGATATTAATAATACCACTGCATTAATTAACTGTGGACCTAGCGATTCTACATATATGAAGGCAGTTGTAGGCAGCGATGTTAGTATAGCACAGAATAATATTAAAATGGTTTCTGTTACTGCAGATGGTAAGAGCTTATCAGAGTATAATAATGGTGATGATGTAGAAGTTGTTCAGTATATTTATTATATGCAGAAAATAGACGGTAAAAATACAATGGTTCTTTATGGAGTAAGAGGAACAACAGCAAAGGTTAAGGTTACCGGTTCTGGCGATACAACAAAAAGATCAATTAACTATGATAAAAGTGATGAAGATGGTTCTACCTGGACAAAGATGTAATTGATTAATACATATGAATATTAAATGCTATTAGTATAATATGCCTCCTGTCAATCGGACGGGGGGCATATTGTTTTATACTGTGAATCATGTCGCACAAGCAACCGCGCTTATCACGTGATTTTTCTAATCAAGCTCCTTTTTGGAGAAAATTGAATAGAATTCATTACTGTTAATTAGAGCCCTGATGTGGGAGCTATCCCATGTTGCCTTCTCGTGCTTTTGGTAATAGAAGCTGCTGCTAATGCCATGCTTTGTGATAAGTGTATATCTATTGCCGGCACACGTTTAACACCCCAAAGCAGGAGTGTGAGTAATAATATCGGATATATCAAAAGTGAATAGTAATACATATGTGCCTCCATTAAATCAGAAAAATGGTATAACTAATTATACATGAAATGCTTAAAGTATAGTAGTGTAATACAAAAGATTTAATAAGAAATAGTAGTGTTATTGTATATATTTGGGTTATAGCCTGTTACTTGATATATCCGCAAAAAAATACTATATTTAATAATATATACTATTCTCAAATAAGAAATAACAAAGCGAGGAGAACAGTTATGGATAATAATACAAACTACCGTCAATTGAATATAGAAATAGATAAGCTCAAGGCAGGCGATTATACTTCTTATCAGGTGTTCTA
>JAEDHX010000037.1 GCA_016296785.1 Coprococcus sp.
TTTTGACCAAGGGACCTGTCCCCATGGCTAATTTTTGACCAAGGGACCTGTCCCCGTGGCGAGTCGTGGCGACTTGACGATTTTGGGGCGGAGATGTATAGTTTACCTGATAATATGGATAGGCGAGAGGGGATAATTAGTATGGAAAAGAAAGTGGAAGATATAAAGAGGAAGGTGCTTAAAGGGGGATTAATTACTCGCGAAGAAGCACTTGTTATTGCCGAGGCACCCCTTGAGCTTATTTGTGAGGCTGCAGACGAAATAAGAGAATTCTTCTGTGGCAATACTTTTGATTTGTGTTCTGTTATTAGTTGTAAATGCGGGAACTGTCCTGAGGATTGCGCATATTGTGCTCAGTCTGTTTATAATGAGGCTGTGGTAAAAGTGCGACCTCTTATTGATACTGATAGAATGATAAAGTATGCTAAGCATAATAAGGAGCTTGGTGCACTAAGATGTGAGCTTGTGGCAGGCGGCAGACGAATGTCAGATAATGAGATTGATAAGGTGTGCGAAAGCATCAAAGCAGTCAAAAGAGAGGTTGATATAGAAATATGCGTTTCTTTTGGATTGCTTGAAAAAAGACATTTTGAGAAGCTGAAGGAAGCAGGAGTTTCAAGAGCACATTGTAATTTGGAGTCGTCAAAGGAATTCTTCAAATCGCTTTGCACAACTCATTCATATGAAGAGAAGATAAATACAATAAAAGCAGCAAAGGAAGCGGGTCTTAGTATTTGCAGCTGTGGTATATTTGGTTTGGGCGAAACGATGGAGGATAGAATTGAGCTGGCATTTACAGAAAGAGAGCTTGGAGTCAAATCTCTTCCGCTTAATATTATTAAACCAATTCCCGGAACGAAATTTGAAAATGCGAAAATGCTTTCTTATGATGAAATAAAAAGAATAATTGCAGTATATAGATTTATTCTGCCTGATGCTTCGATACGTATGGCTGCAGGAAGAGACAGACTAGATGATACAGGCAGGGCATGTTTTGAGTGTGGCTCAAATGCAGCAATAACAGGCGATTTTCTTACTGTATCCGGCAGCAATGCAGTAAAAGATGTTGAAATGCTTAACGATATGGGATATGAGATTAAATTGTAATGTGCTATACTTACTGTATAATGGATTTTGGGAGAAGAATAAATGATAGATAAAGACTTTAATCCGAAATATATGAAAAGAGCAATTGAGCTTGCAAAAATGGGGGTGGGTGCAGTCAATCCAAACCCTTTAGTTGGTGCGGTAATAGTGAAGGATGGACGCATTATTGGTGAAGGATACCATAGACGTTATGGACAGTTGCATGCGGAGAGAGATGCATTTGCACATCTTACAGAGGATGCAGAAGGTGCAGATATGTATGTTACTCTTGAGCCCTGCTGTCATTATGGGAAGCAGCCACCATGTGTTGAAGCAATAATTGAGCATAAGATAAAAAAGGTATTTTGTGGCTCGGATGATCCAAATGATAAAGTGGCAGGAGGCGGCTTTAAGAGGCTTAGAGAGGCAGGCATAGAGGTGGTAACGCATTGTATGAAGGAAGAATGCGACAGTATTAATGATGTTTTTTTCCATTATATTGTAAATAAGACTCCTTATGTTGTGATGAAATATGCCATGACCTTAGATGGTAAAATCGCCACTCATACAGGTGAAAGTAAGTGGATATCCTGCGAAGCTTCAAGAAACCATGTAATGACGCTTAGAAACAGTCTTATGGGAATTATGGTTGGCATTGGTACAGTATTAGCTGATAATCCAATGCTCACATGTAGAATGGAAAATGGAAGGAATCCTGTAAGAATTATATGTGACAGCAATCTTAGAATTCCGTATGACAGCAATATAATGAAAACTGCAAAGGACATAAAGACAATAATTGCAACTGCAAAGCCTGAAAGTACGGATAGTGACGAAATATCGTCCTTTGAAGAAAAGAAAAATACAATTCGTGAAATGGGAGCTATTGTTATAGAAACAGATGGTGCCTGTGGAAGCGTAAATCTTAAGCAGCTTATGGCAAGGCTTGGTGAAATGGGTATTGATGGAATATTGCTTGAAGGTGGAGGAACTCTTAACTACAGTGCTATAAAGGCTGGAATAGTAAATGAAATTGATGTGTTTGTAGCACCAAAGATATTTGGGGGAAGTGGCATTTATTCACCGGTTACAGGTGAGGGTGTTGACCTTCCGGACGAGGCATATTTGTTCAAATTGGTTGACATAACATCAATAAATGAGGATGTTTTATTAAGATACCGACATATAGGTTAGTTTTTGTAAAAGCATTCGGTATAAACATTCGGTATAAAGATTTAAACTTGTTATTTACATTATGAGGTAAATGATATATTATAGTAACGAATTAAATATGAATATTGCTTCAGGGTTGTGTGTAATTCACTACCGGCGGTATTTGGCATAAGCCATAAGCCCGCGAGCCGAAAGGCATGATTTGGTGCGAATCCAAAGCCGACAGTAAAGTCTGGATGAGAGAAGTATTTATCTGATTTTGTTTTGGTGTGTATTTTTTTCAGATAGAATGTCAAGAAATCCTGAATATATTTTCAGGATTTTTTGTTTTGTGAAGCTTATTTAGAAGGACAGGTGAAATATTGTTTACTGGTATAGTTGAAGAAATAGGTAAAATAAATAAGATAGAACGAGGCGCTAATTCATACAGTATTAGTATTGAAGCTAAAAAGGTGCTTGAAGGAACAAATATTGGAGACAGTATTGCTGTAAATGGAGTATGCCTTACTGTTACGCGTATGAACAGCAATTCCTTTTGTGCAGATGTGATGCCTGAGACACTTAGACGAAGCAACCTTGGAGACTTGACTTCGGGTAGTTATGTAAACTTAGAGAGGGCGATGGCTGCAAATGGAAGATTCGGGGGACATATTGTATCAGGGCATATCGATGGAGTAGGAACAATAACAGATTTTAAGCGTGAAGGAAATGCCGTATGGGTTACGATAGCATGTGATGGAAGATTGCTAAAATATATTATTGAGAAGGGGTCAATTACAATTGACGGAATAAGTCTTACTGTTGCATACGTTGACAGTAGCTGCTTTAAAGTATCAATAATTCCTCACACGGCAGATGAGACAACACTTCTTAAACGAAAGTGCGGAGATGTTGTTAATCTTGAAAATGATATTATAGGAAAATATGTTGAAAAGCTTATGAGGTTTAATGATGTATCAGATTCCGGTAATAACAAATCCGGAGTTGATATGAATCTGCTTATAGACAATGGTTTTATATAATTATGTAAAACAACATATATAGGAGGCATAAAATGGATTTTGAATTTAATTCAATTGAAGAAATAGTGGCTGATTTGGCTGCAGGCAAAATAGTAGTAATGATTGATAATGAAGACAGAGAAAATGAAGGCGACGTTATATGTGCGGCAGAATTTGCCACAACAGAAAATGTTAATTTCATGGCAAAGTATGCAAGAGGTCTTATTTGCATGCCTATGGATGAAATGTATGCAAATAAGCTTAATCTGCCACAGATGTGTATTACTAACACGGATAATCATTGCACAGCTTTTTCGGTATCAGTTGACCATGTTGATACAACAACAGGAATTTCAGCTGAGGAAAGAGGTTACACAGCAAGAAAATTTGTTGAGGAATCAGCAAAGCCTTCTGATTTTAGAAGACCGGGACATATGTTTCCGCTTCAGGCCGTTGAGGGTGGAGTTATTGAGAGAAATGGTCATACTGAAGCAACGGTAGATTTGACAAAAATAGCAGGCTTAAAGCCTTGCGGTCTTTGCTGTGAGATTATGAAGGATGACGGAACAATGGCAAGGAAGGAGGATCTTATTGCTTTTGCAAAGGAGCATAATCTCAAAATCTCTACTATTGAGAAGCTAATTCAATATAGAAAAGAGCATGAAGTATTTGTTGAGTGTGTTGCAAAGGCAAAGATGCCTACAAGATACGGTGAATTTACAATTTACGGATATATAAACAAGCTTAATGGTGAGCATCATGTTGCGCTTGTAAAAGGTGATATTACTGATGGAAAGCCTGTACTTTGCAGAGTTCATTCTGAGTGTCTTACAGGAGATGCACTAGGTTCTGCAAGATGTGATTGCGGTCAGCAGTATGATGCTGCAATGAAAATGATAGCAGCTGAAGGAAGAGGAGTTCTGCTTTATATGAGGCAGGAAGGAAGAGGAATAGGACTCATAAATAAAATCAGAGCTTACCAGCTTCAGGACGGAGGACTTGATACGGTAGAAGCAAATCTTAAGCTTGGATTCCCGGAGGATGCAAGAGATTATACAATAGGCACACAGATACTTGTTGACCTTGGTATAAAGCAGTTAAGGCTTCTTACTAACAACCCTCTTAAGGTATATGGTTTGTCAGGATATAATCTTGAGATAGTTGAGAGAGTGCCTATTTTGATGGAGCCTGGCAAATTTGATGAGTTTTATCTTAGAACAAAGAAGGAAAAGATGGGACATATTCTTGATAATATAAAATAGACAAATAACAATTAACTATTAGAACAATTAAATTAAAAATATAACCATAAAAGGAGATAAGAATATGAATAAGCTTGAAGGAAAAATAGTAGCAAACGGAGCAAAGATTGGAATAGTAGCAGCAAGATTTAATGAGTTTATAGTATCTAAGCTTGTAGGTGGCGCAGAGGATGCACTTCTCCGTCATGATGTAAATGCTGATGATATTACAGTTGCATGGGTACCGGGAGCATTTGAGATTCCTCTTGCAGCTAAGAAGATGGCTAAGAGTGGCAAATATGATGCTGTAATATGTCTTGGTACAGTAATAAGAGGTGCAACAAGTCATTATGATTATGTTTGTAACGAGGTTTCAAAGGGTGTTGCGTCAGTTTCACTTGAATCAGGAATTCCTGTAATGTTTGGTATAGTTACAACAGAGAATATCGAGCAGGCAATTGAGCGTGCAGGTACAAAGGCAGGAAATAAGGGATATGACTGTGCAATGGGCGCACTTGAGATGATTGATCTTATGAGGAAAATGTAATGTCTGCAAAGGATAGAAAAATTCTGTTTTTCGATATAGACGGAACACTTATTACGGAAGATGGTACAAGATATTTCCCTGAGAGTGCTAAAAAAGCAATAGCTGCAGCCAGAAAAAATGGTCATCTTGTATTTATTAATACAGGAAGGGTATATTGTAATATAACTGAGGAAATAAGACAGGCAGGCTTTGACGGGTATGTATGTGGATGCGGAACATGTATTATCTATAATGATAAGGTGTTATTCCACAATAAGCTGAATAAGGAGCTATGCCGTGATATGGCAAAGCTTTGCAGGGATAATCATTTCTTTGGCTTGTATGAATATAAGGATAATGTCTATATTGATGGAGAGAATAAGGACAATGAGTTCCTTCTTGAGATGACTGATTATTTCAAAAGAAATGGAATATATGTTGGCGAGGATGTTAATTCAGAAGAATTTGTTTTTGATAAATTCTGTGCGTGGTTTGATGAGGGAAATGAGAACCTGCCTGCTTTCAAGAATTATGTAAACAAAGATTTCGACTACATCGACAGAGGAAGTAATTTTTGCGAAATAGTACCTAAGGGCTATAGCAAAGCAACAGGAATACAATTTTTGCTTGATTATTTTGATTTGCCACTTGAAAATGCATATGCATTTGGAGATGGTAATAATGACGAGCCTATGTTGTCTTATGTTCCAAATAGTATTATAATGGCAAAAGGACCCGAAGAACTTAAGAAAAAGGTAATGATGGTTACTGAGGATGCTGAGTTTGACGGAATATATAATGCGATGAAGAAATTGGAGATTATTTAATGGAAGATAGTTACAAGAAGGTTTCGATGGTTGATCAGATAGCAATAGCTGTCAGCAGTCCAAAGAATTATAAGCATCTTACAAAGCTGAAAACAGGTAGAATAATTGGTTTTCTGGTTATCATTTCATTTCTGCTTACATTTATTGAATTTGGAATTAATGCTATTGTTTTCATAGCAAAGGTTGGTGGGTTTGAGAATCTTGCTTTGAATAAGATACCGGCATTTACCTATGAGGACGGTAAGCTCGATATGGCAGATGACATGCAGCTTGCTGTTGGTGATGCAATAATCTATGTTGATACAACAAAGGATAGAATTAGTCTGTCAGATATTAAAGAAGATGGAATGTATATTGCAATGGGCAAGGAGAATCTTGTGCTTGGTATTATCAGCAATGGCAAGCCAACAGAGTATATGAGCTATGGTCTGTCATTACTATTTCCATTTGGTTTTAATAATGAAATGTTAGCCGGCTATGCTCCATTGTTTTATATATACATTATTATGATGTATATAATAACAATGATTGCAAAGACTGCAAAGACCATGATATTTGCCCTGTTTTTGTCACTGTTAGGACGCATGGTTTCTAATGCAGTTCATTTGGAGATTAGCTACGGTAAGATTCTTGCTATTTGTATATATGCAGTTACATTACCTATGATGCTGGCTTCTGTTAATGTAACGCTTGGATATATTATTTCACCAAGTATATTAATCGTAATTAATTCCTTCATTGCATTTACGTTTATTAACAGAGGATTAATGAGTCATATGGACAAGAGTATTCCTCCAAATGGGGCAAATTAGCGAGGAGATGCTATATGGAAATTGAAAAGAAATATATTGTAAAGAATATTCCTTTTGATTTGTCAGGTTACAAGTCTTCTTTGATGGAGCAGGGGTATATATCAGTAGCGCCTGTAATCAGGGTAAGGTGCGCTAATAATAAATATATTCTTACAGTGAAGTCTAAGGGGCTTATGGAAAGACAGGAGTATGAAATATTCCTTTCAAAGGAGGAGTATGATTCACTTTGTAACAAGGTTGAAGGAAATATTATAAGAAAAACAAGGTATATAATTCCTTTAACTGATACTGATGGGACATGTGGCGATAAAGCAATTGACGCAAATCTAAGTATTGAGCTTGATATATTTGAGGGCTGCTTTGAAGGACTTATTTATGCAGAGGTAGAATTCCCTGATAGAGAGCTTGCTGAAGCATTTGTGGCACCGTCATGGTTTGATTTGGATGTTACTTTTGATGCAGCATATCATAACAGTTCACTTAGCGCTATGAATGATGATGAAATAGCAGTATTTATGAATAGAAGCTTATAAGGAGGATAATATGAAGGTCAGAGTATTATTTGCAACAGGAAATGAAGAGGTTGAGGCTCTTACAGTAGAAGATTTAATAAGACGTGCAGGAATTGAATGTCTTATGGTGTCAACAGAAGATACAGATACAATAACAAGCTCACACAATGTTGTTATTGGAATGGATGAAAAACTATCTGATATATCAGATGATGCAGATATGATAGTTCTTCCGGGAGGCATTCCGGGTGTTCCTAATTTTATTGCAAATCCTAAGGTTAAGGAATATGTTGTAAGAAATTATGAGGCAGGAAAATATATTGCAGCTATTTGTGCGGCGCCTACAGCACTTGGTTCATACGGAATACTTAAGGATAAGAAGGCTATATGCTATCCTGGTATGGAGGGTGAGCTAAACTGTGCAGAGGTTGTTATGCAAAGTGTAGTAAAGGACGGAAAGGTAATAACAAGCAGAGGTCTTGGAACAGCAATTGATTTTGGTCTTGAGCTTATTACATGTCTTAAGGGTAAGGAAGTTTCTGATACAATTGCTAAAAAGATAGTATATGGATGTTAAAATATCAGTTAGAAATCTTGTAGAATTTATTTGCAGAAGTGGAGATATAAGTGATAGTAGTAGTGGGACTCTGTCTAAAGAAGCGATGAATGCCGGTAGCAGAATTCATAGAAAGCTTCAGAAAAAGGCAGGGTCTTATTATAATGCAGAAGTACCACTTGAATATGCATATGAAAGTGGAGACTATCGTATTATTACCTCCGGCAGAGCGGATGGAATAATTGAATATGAGGATTCTGTAACAATAGACGAGATAAAGGGTGTATATAAGAAGCTTTCTGATATTACTGAACCAATATACGTACATAAGGCACAGGCGATGTGCTATGCATACATTTATTCAAAACAAAATGAGCTATCAAAGATAAAGGTGCAAATGACTTATGTTAACTTAGATAGTGAAGAGGTTAAATATTTTGAAGAGGTATTTTCGTTTGAATATCTTGAGAAATGGTATCTTGAGCTTATGTCAGAAATAATAAAGTGGGTATCGTATGCGGTAGAGCACGGCACAGCACGTAATGACTCAATTAAACAGTTGGAATTTCCTTTTGAATACAGAAAAGGCCAGAAGGATATGGTTGCATGCGTATATAAGGCAATAGAGGGTAATAATCATTTGTTTGTTCAGGCACCAACTGGAATAGGTAAGACAATGGGTGCAATATATCCTGCAATAAAATCCTTTGAGATGCTTGATGCTACTAAGATATTCTATCTTACAGCAAAGACAATTGCACACACGGCTCCTGCTGCCGCAATCGATTTGTTAAGAGACAAGGGACTTGATTTTCAATCAGTTACAATTACTGCAAAGGAGAAGATATGCCCGCTTGACGAGATGGATTGCAATAAGGATGTATGCCCTTATGCAGATGGTCATTATGACAGAATTAATGAGGCTTTATATGACCTTATTACGCATGAGAAGAAGATTGACAGAGATGTAATAACGAAGTATTCGGGAAAGCATAGGGTGTGTCCTTTTGAGCTGTGCTTAGATGCAGCACTGTTTGCTGATATAATCATATGCGACTACAATTATGTATTTGATCCGCGGGTTAATCTAAAGCGTTTCTTTGCAAATGAGGGAAGAAATGATGGCAATTATATTTTCCTTGTGGACGAGGCTCACAACCTTGTTGAAAGGGCATCCTCCATGTATAGCGCAACTCTTATTAAGGAAGATTTTCTTGATGTAAAGAGACTGATAAAGAAATATAGTGAGAAGACTTGCAGGAGCCTTGATAAATGCAATAGAGAGCTTTTACAAATGAAGAAGTCTTTAGACGGTGAAAGCTATAAGACGATGGAGACACTAGGGGATATTCATTTTAAGCTGCTTAATCTTCATTCGGCACTTGAAGGCTTCCTTGAGGAGTATAAGAGTATTCCGGAGAGAAAAGAGGTTCTGGATTTCTATTTTAAGCTTACAAGCTTTCTCAATATTTCAGAGCTTATTGATGACAGTTATGTAATATATAATGAGCTTCTTCCTGACGGACGTTTTATGCTTAAGGAGTATTGTGTTCACCCTGCAAATAATTTAAGGCAATGTCTTGATAAGGGTATGGCTACGATATTTTTCTCGGCAACGATTCTTCCCGTAAAGTATTATATGGAGATGCTGTCAAATAGTTCTTCTGATTATGCAATATATATACCTTCTCCATTTGAACAAAGTAACAGACGTATCATGATAGGAACTGATGTTACAACAAGGTATAAGAGAAGAAATGATAATGAATATATGCGGATTTATTCATATATAAAGAATCTGATAAAAGGTAAGCGCGGTAATTATATGGTATTTTTTCCGTCTTACCGGATGTTATCCCATGTATATGATATTGCGTCAGAGGATTTGGAAGAAGAGGATATATATCTGCTAACCCAAAGGCAATATATGAATGAAGCTGAGAGGGAAGAGTTTCTTAAGGAATTCTCAAATAAGGATAATGTTCTTGCATTTTGTATTATGGGAGGCATATTTTCCGAAGGAATTGACCTTACAGGAGACAGATTAATTGGTGCAATTATTGTTGGACCGGGACTGCCTCAGGTGTGTAATGAAAGACGTATAATGATGGATTTCTTTAATGGAAGAGACACAAAGGACGGATTTGCACATGCATATCTGTACCCCGGAATAAATAAGGTATTTCAGGCAGCAGGAAGAGTGATACGTACTGAAGAAGATAGAGGACTTATTCTTCTTCTTGATGAACGATTTGCAACAAATGAGTATAAGCGTCTATTCCCTACAGAATGGAATGATTATTTGCTTGTAGATATCAATACTATTAGTAAGGGAACAGAAGATTTCTGGAAGAATGTCGAAAGTTAATTAACTGTGCATAGTATACAAAAAATGGAAATCATGGTATACTGATGCCGTTTATAAGCATAGTGCAGGTTGACTGATAATAATAAGATATATAGCCTGCGACCAGATAAGGGATAGGAGATAGAAATGGTTAATATGACTGTAAAAGATGTCCTTTTGGCAACGGGAGGAATTCTTCTTTGCGGAGATGAGGATACGGTTTTAACTGATGTTTGCGTAGATTCAAGAAAGATAAAAGAAGGAGATTTATTTATTCCGCTTGTTGGCAATAATTCAGACGGACACAGATATATTGAGTCAGCGCTTAAGATTGGTGCTGCAACACTTACATCACAGCATAAGGATATAGTTATATCCGAGAAGCCTTATATCAAGGTTGATGATGTTGAAAAGGCTCTTCAGGATATAGGTTTATATATCAGAAACAGATACAGCATGCCTGTAGTCGGAGTGACAGGAAGTGTTGGAAAGACGACTACAAGAGAGATGATTACAGCTGCTATTGCAGTAGATAGGCCATGCTTTCATACAGAAGGTAATCTTAATTCTCAGCAGGGCGTTCCTATTACTCTCTCAAGAATGACTGACGAGCATGAGGCTGCCGTGATTGAGATGGGAATAAGTGATCCGGGGCAGATGAAGATTCTTTCTTCAATGGTTAAGCCTGATATTGCTGTTGTTACAATGATTGGCGTTGCACATATGGAGATGCTAAAAACAAAAGAAAATATACGTAGGGAAAAGCTTGATATTATAAGCAGTATGAGTGAAGATGGTATTCTTTTCCTAAATGGTGATGACGAGCTTCTTAATGAGGTAAAGAATGATATGCCATGTAAGACAATGACCTTTGGGATGTCTGAGGATTGTGATTTTAGAGCTGAAAATATACGCTTTGAGGGAGGCTATACAGTTTATGAAGCCGTACATGGCAATTTGAGAGAAACTGTAAAGGTTAAAGCTCTTGGCAAGCATAATGTTAGAAACTCACTTGTTGGTATGGCAGTTGCATTGCAGCTTGGTATTCCGTTTGGAAAATCTGCTAAAGCGTTTGAAAGCTTTACAGGATTAAGGCAGCAGATTCTTTCAAAGGAAGGAAGATATACGGTAATTGATGATACTTATAATGCCAGCCCTGATTCGATGAAGGCATGCATCGATGTTCTTTGTGATATTAACTGTAAAGGAAAGAAGTATGCAGTCCTTGGAGATATGTTTGAGCTGGGAGATAACAGTGTAGAATTCCATAGACAGATTGGTGAATATCTTCGTGATAAGAACGTAGATGTTGTTTATACGATTGGTGAAAATGCACTTAATATCAAAGCTGCCTTGGATGAATGTGAAACAAAGCATGCCGAAACGAAGGCATTTATGGATAAAAGTGAGCTTTCAATGTATCTTCTTGGTGTTTTAGAGCCTGAGGATGTGGTAATTATTAAGGCGTCAAATGGCATGCATTTGAATGAAGTAGTTAAGATTTTGATGAATTAATACATTAAATTGTATAAATATACCAAAAAACTGCAGAGTAGAAAAAATACTCTGTAGTTTTTTTGTTTAAAGTGTTGCGTTTTTTTGTGGAATTCATGTCTTGATAATACAAAAAGGAGAAATGAAATTGCAAATATTGAAATAATAAATAAAAAGTAGTAATATCAACCTAGCTTGAATAGAAAATACATAAAATAATACATAAATATTTTATTGTTTAGTGGAGGAAATTAAAATGGCTACAACTAAGAAGACAGATGAAGTAAAGAAGGTAACTAAGGCAACACCTGCAGATGCAGTTGCTAAGGTTGAGGCAGTAAAGAAGGCAGAGGCAGCTAAGAAGGCAGAGGCAGCTAAGAAGGAAGCAGCTCCAAAGGCAGCTCCAGCTAAGAAGGAAGCAGCTCCAAAGGCAGCTCCAGCTAAGAAGGAGGCAGCTCCAAAGGCAGCTCCAGCTAAGAAGGCAGCTCCAGCTAAGAAGGAGGCAGCTAAGGCATCTGAGAAGGTATTCATCGAGTTCGCTGGTGGACAGATCGAGATGTCAGCTATTATCGACAAGGTAAAGGCTAGCATTAACAAGAAGACTGTTAAGGAATTAAATGTTTACTATCAGCCAGAGACTGGTATGGTTTACTACACAGCTGATGGCGAGTCAGGTTCTATCAGCCTTTAATTATTAATATTTGCCGGTTATATATTGACAATATATTATTTAGAAAATTGCTCTTTGACAATTTGTCAGGGGGCAATTTTTTATGCAATAGACTAACTATGTCAAGTGGAAAGTTTATAATATTATTGTATGCAATAATTCGATGTGATAAAATATAAAAAGTTATTGAACATTATAGTGATTGGAGATAGATAAGCATGAATAATTATACAATTGGTTTTATTGGATGCGGTAATATGGCAACCGCAATTATGAAGGGGTTAATTGCTAAGAAGTTATTTGCACCGGATAACATTGTTTGCTCTGATGCATCAAGTATGGCAGTTGCTAGAATAAGCGAATCACTTGGGGTAAAGGCAACAACAGACAATATGAATACTGTTAATTCTTCTGATATTCTTGTTCTCGCAGTTAAGCCTCAGTATTATGAGACTGTTATATCAGAAATCAGAGATACTATAAGACCGGAGCAGATAATTATTACAATTGCTCCAGGTAAGACAATAAGCTGGCTTGAAGACAAATTTGCAAAGCCTGTGAAGTTAGTTCGTACAATGCCTAATACACCTGCTTTAGTTGGCGAGGGTATGACAGGAGCATGTAAAAACAGCTGCATAAGTGATGAAGAGTACGAAACAGTACTTACTATTCTTGGCAGCTTTGGCGTTGTAGAAAGCATATCAGAAAACCTTATGGATGTATGTGTATCTGTAAGCGGAAGCTCACCTGCATATGTATATATATTAATTGAAGCAATGGCTGATGCAGCAGTAGCTGATGGAATGCCACGAGATAAGGCTTATAAATTTGCTGCACAGGCCGTACTTGGTAGTGCAAAGATGGTACTGGATACAGGAAAGCATCCCGGAGAGCTTAAGGATATGGTATGCTCCCCGGGTGGTACAACAATTGAAGCTGTACGAGTTCTTGAGGAGAAGGGCTTTAGATCAGCTGTATTTGAAGCGATGAAGGCATGTGTAGAAAAAGCACGGGGTTTGTAGAAATAATATGAAAAGATTCATCTATAAGATAATAAAAAATCTTATTATAGTTCTTATGTTATGCTTTTTGACTGGTTGCAGTTCATCAAGTGATATATCTGATAATAATGACAAACAAGAGTCAGATAATAAGACTGCTACAGGAATTAATGGAATGACTGTAGTTGAGCTTAGCGGTAAGGAAGAAGATAAATATTATGCAAAGGATTATTGCTATCTTGAATCAGACAAATATTTTCTTCTAATAGATAAAGATATTGTATTACCTGGCAATTTCAAGGATGTACTTGATGAGATTGTGGAGGAAATAGAAGATAGTATAGGAATGCAATTTATGCCAGCAGGTTACAAACCGGAAGAGTTTGATGATATATCTTCAATGTATGGATGTACTGCATGGGATAATTTTTATTATGGCAAGAAGATACCTATTTTTCTTCTGGTTGATCGTGAAGATGAAGGCTTGGGTTGTTGGTCATGGAAAGATATTTGCGTGATAGTGGAATATGAGTTATTTAGTGATGAGGTTTGGAATTCTGTTCCTTCATATCGTGATAATTCATGGCGACGGGAAGATTCTGTGAATTATATGAGTATTACACATGAATTGGTACATGTACTTACTTTACGTAAATGCATTGTAAATACGATAATGACTGAAGGAAGTGCCGAATTTTATACAAAAAAAATTATGGATAAAATGTACCAAAAATATGGCTCGGAAGGATTTGTCTATCACACATATAATGGAGAATTTGATCCTGAATTAACATCTGAGAATGCAGAAGAGTATTTTATAAATGATTTTTCTGATTCAAATACTGGGCTACAAGGTTCAGAATACACATATGGAAAGTTTTTATGTGCTTTTCTGGAAGAAAAATACGGAGGCCAGTGGCTGCTTGATTATTATAATGCTATTGAGAAAGAGCATTTTGAACATGGATATAGATGTTATTCTGAAGATGATTTGAAGAAGTTTACAGATATATTCAAATCATTATATGGAGATGATATATTTGTTGAGTTTGGAGACTGGTATCAGCAAAACAAAGAATATCTTCATCAAAATTAAAACAATACAGGGAATATGCTTTATAATACATATTCCCTGTATTGTTTTATTATTGCCTTATTTATATAGCTTTTTCTGAAATCCATACGCTAACAGAGCCACCATTAACCTTAAATTCTGCACATCCGGCTTCATCAAGGGTGATTCTGTCATTGCAGTTATTTAGCAGGTCAACAAATGTTTCACCTGCGTGATTAGCACCTACGCACATGAATTTGCTTCCGGCAGGACCATCACTTAGTAATACAGCTAGTCCGGAATTAGGATAATTAGGTGAACCGCTTCGTGTCCAGCCTATTATATTTTCGTGATCAAAATAATCTGTCTGCGTGCCATATGCAAAGCAGCTTCGTGCATATATTAGCTTTTGAAGACCGTATACAGGAGCTATATTATCATGTGGTATACCATATAAATCACCATAGAATACACAAGGAATACCATCTTTTCTAAGAAGAATCATAGCATAGGCAAGTGGTTTAAACCATGAGAGCACAAAGGACTCAAGTGCCTGCCCCGGCTGTGTATCATGATTATCAACAAAGGTTACAGAGTAGTCCGGTCTCTTGTCTGTTAATGTATTTTCAAATATCCGGCTCATGTTAAAGCCTGCATTTCCTGTAGATGCCTTGAAGAAATTAAAGTGGAGCGGAACATCAAAAAGTGATGTAACATTACCGGATACATCCATATATCTGCATAATGATGATACCTCCGGATTCCAATATTCAGCTATTGATGGGAGTTCTTTACCCGATTCTTTTCTAAGCTTTGTAAGCCAGTGTGTATAGAACTTAAAATCAATATGCTTTACGGCATCAAGTCTGAAGCCGTCAACATTTGTCTGTTCGAGATACCATTTGCCCCATTTATCAAGCTCGTCAATAACCTCGGGATTATCCATATCAAGGTCAGCCCCCATAAGATAATCGTAGTTACCAAGCTCTCTGTCAACATTTTGTTCGAAGCTCTTTCCTTCAAATAAGAATATTCCATTTCTCTTACTTTTATCATCCCAGTCTACACCGTCAAAATGACTGTGATTCCATTTGAAATCAGAGTACATGCCATTTCTTCCGGGAAATGTAAATGATGTCCAGGCTAGAATAGGCACAGCCTCTGACATTTTGTTATTTCTGTCATTTGATACATATTCGCAGGCATTTACTTCCTCTAGTCCATCTGCACCCATTCTGTGATTAAAAACTATATCAGCAAATACTTTTATGCCCTTTGCCTGCAATTTCTTTATTGCTTTAATATATTGCTCTTTTGTTCCGTATTTCGTTGGAATACTTCCTTTTTGGTCAAATTCACCTAAATCATACATGTCATAAACGCCATATCCAACGTCGCTTGCGCCATTTGCCCCTTTATATGCAGGCGGAAGCCAGACACCTGTAATTCCCATTTTATTTAGTTCATTTGCTTTTGATGAAATAGTATCAAAATGCGCTCCATCCTCAGGAAGATACCATTCGAAGCCCTGTAATAATGTTTTGTTCTTTTCTTTATTCATAGGTTCACCTTTTTCTTATGTGATTTTAAATATATACTATACACTTGTTATTGTTATAATGCAAATAACAATATGTTTTATTGTTATGATAATGTGTTTTTGTTCAAAAATTGTTGTAATTGAAATATTACTCTTTATGGAATAAATAGACAATTAGTCATTGACAAAGTAAAAATAAGGACAGTCACGATTCTGAATCAAAAAGTGGCTGCCTTTTTATTTCGAGTTAAGTTTAGAAATAATATACTTGTATCCATCCGTATTACCTAATACTATTTCTTTAAATTCATTTGTTCCTTTTGACTTTCTTAAAACAGCAATAATGGAACCAGAACTATCGTTGTCTAACTGATTGTTTTTCATAAGTGTTTTTGGCCTTCCGGTGTCTACAAATCCTATAGTAAATATATCTGAAGCAGAGGCAAAGCTACAAATGACATTTCCTTTGCAATAGTCTTGCTGGCATTTTAGATCAGTATAATAAAACATATTGCAAAAATGTGGCAATACTGAAATCTTCTTTCTGACTATACCTTTTACAGATTTTTCTGACTGATCTTTTTTCTTAAAGTCAAAATCATTCTCTGTAAGCGATTTATCTATACACTTATTATAAAAATCCTGAGCGGATAACAATGAGTTGATTCCTATCAGATGCATATAATTGTCTGGTTCAGCCTTTATAATGCAATACTTATCTTTTAAGGTTTCTGATATTATTACATATTCATATTTACACAAATTATCTCTGTATTTAATTGCACAATCTATAGCAATTTTTTTTACTCGTTCTTTAAATGTTTTTTTCCCATATATTGTCCTTTGTAATATAACAGAAAAGAGGAATGGGAATCCATTCCTCTGAGTCTTTGTTTTTAACAGTAGTCTCTGCTTTTGGATAGGGTTTTAGGCCTCCGTCCCGACCACTTGATAAGGTTTTAAGTCTCTCATCCGACTACTATAATAATATGCTCTATTCACTAGAATGTCAACAATTTGTTCTATCTATTATCATATT
>JAEDHX010000103.1 GCA_016296785.1 Coprococcus sp.
TCCCGTGGCTAAAAATAATATAATATATTTCAAGAAGTTTAATTATCGTATTTTTAGCCACGGGACCTGTCCCCTTGGCGAACGACTGTCCCCTTGGCGAGTGTGTCCCCTTGGCGAGTGACGAGTAGAATTTTGTCGTTGAAGCCTTGTGAAGAAAGTGATAACATATAGGTAGATGTGTTATCTTTTGTTGACGGGGAGGATGCTGTATGGATGAGGTTATTTTACAAGTATATATAGTGATTTCTGTTTTGATAGCTGTTATGGATATTGTGCTTGCTGTTAAGTCGATGAAGAGGAATAAGACGACGGGAAGATTTTTGGGACTTGCCTGCTTTGGAGCAGCTGTTGTTGATATCAGCTATTTGATTAGTATTCTAAATGATTCATATATGAGCATGTCGTCAATGTCCAGTGTTTATTTTGTAAGCATTGATTTCATGCTTGTGTGTCTTCTTGCTTTTACGGTTTATTTTACAAAAGGCAGTTTTTCAAAGCCGGGCAGGATAGCAATTGGACTTTGCTATCTTTATTCTGCATATGAATTAATTGTTTTTGCAATTAATCCATTTTATGAGATTGCAATAAGTTACGTAAAACGTGATACAATGATTGCAAGATACAGTTATCAGATGAAACCTCTCTATTATATGCATTTGGGCTTTTCATATGCTATCGTAGTAATAGTTCTTGTTTTATTGATTAGAAAAATGTGCGTGATTCCGCGTGAATATCGTATGCAGTACAGCTATGTTATTCTTGGAATACTTGCAATTGTATCAGTAAATGCGATTTTCTTATATTTACCAGGTGAAAATGTATATAATCTTCTTGATTATTCGATTTGTGGTTATAGTTTAACCTCATTCCTGCTTTATTGGAGCTGCTTCAATTACTCTACCCACGGAATGCTTAATAAGCTTAAAACAAATATATTTGAAAATATAGGTCAGGGCATTGTACTGTTTGACTATGACAATCATTTGATTTTGCATAATGAGAGAGCGGACTATCTTTTGGGAGCAGGTATGCTCAGGGAATGTAATAATTTGCAGGATTTCCTCACGACTTATAATCTGCCTATGAACATTGATAAAGATGATGACAGCTTTTCTTTGCAGTGCTATGTAAAATATGCAAATGAGGAACGACCATTAAGGTGCGATGTTAGGAGACTTGATAATAAGAAGGGACGAAAGCTTGGGCAAATGTTTGTATTTTCGGATATTGCGCTTGAAACTGATATGCTGACCGGCTTCCAGAAATGGGAGAGTTTCCAAAGACTTGCGATTGAAGAGGATGACCATTTTACTTTCCCTGTTGGTGTTGCTGTTTGCGATATTAACAGTTTGTCTGTAATTAACAGCACTATGGGTAATCAGGTGGGAGACCAAAAAATATGTCAGCTTTCTGATATTATGAGAAAATGTTTCCCTAAGATAACCTACTATGTTAGAGGCGTTGATGCAAATCTCATAGCACTGTGCAGCCGAAGCACAGAAGAAGAAATGCTTAATTGTCTTGCTGAGGTTAAGGAGTTGTATGACGGAAATATCCAGTATGCGGTAAGTGTTGCAAAAGACGAAACCGAGGATATTATTGAGGTGATTCAAAATACTGCAAAGGCAATGCGTGCAAAGAAGCTCGTGGACTGCAAATCAATTCATTCTGATATGCTTACTTCTTTGATAAGGGCACTTGAGGAGTGTGATGGTGATACAGAGCATCATGTTCGCCGGACGCAGATTATGGGCGCCGAGCTTGGTAAGAGAATTGAGCTTACTGATATCCAGCAAAGTAAGCTGTCCCTCCTTTGCCTGCTTCATGATATCGGAAAAATTGGTATTCCGATGGAGATTCTTAATAAGCCGGGCAAGCTTACTGAGGAGGAATGGAAGATAATGCGCTCACATGCCGAGAAGGGATATGAGATTGCAAATAGTAATACGGAGCTTAAGGAAATTGCAGAAGAAATACGTCATCATCATGAAAGATGGGATGGAAATGGATACCCTGACGGACTCAGCCGTGAAAGTATTCCTGTTTTGTCGCGAGTTATAGCGGTTGTTGATGCATTTGACGCTATGACAAATGACCGTGCCTACAGGGCAGCAATGCCTGTGTCAAAGGCACTTGATGAGTTAAAACGTTGCGCCGGTTCGCAATTTGACCCATTTATTGTTTCTGAGTTTATCAGACTTATCAAGGAGAAATATTCAGATATTGCTGTTGAAAGTGAGATTACGGATGACGAGAGTGATGAGCACAGGCAAATTGTGAATGCTGATATTAACAAACAACAGGAGATATTTAGTGTTCATACGGTGCAGCACAGCAGATACTTAATTGATGAGTCATGGAAAATAGTTTCGGTAGATGACAATTTTGAAATAATTACCGGATACACCAAGGAAGATATAGAGAAAAATAATATGACCCAGCTTGACCTTATTCCGGAGGAGGACAGGACGGAATATCTGTGTCAGACAAATGAAAATCTTGCAAAGAGTACATTTGTATTTCAGGAGCATAAGCTACATCGTAAGGATGGAGTAAATATTTATGTATTTTGTTATGGCAGACTTTTTTACGATTCTGCGCTTCAGGAGGGACGTTATGAAATTATCATTTCAGATATTTCAAGCACCTATTCGATGAAGATGCTTACGGATGTTGAACAGAATAAGGCTGAAGTCAGACTTAGGAACTGGGAGAGTACATATCGCACGGATTCTCTGACAGGTCTTCTAAATCATGCAGCCTTTAGAAGTGACATGGAAATGAAGATACTTGAGGGAACTTCAAATGTTATGATGATAATGATGGACGTTGATAAGTTTAAACAGTATAATGATACCTACGGCCATCATAATGGTGACAAATATCTTATTATTGTTGCACAGGCATTGCTTGTGTCCCTTAGAAAGGACGATTTTGCATGTCGTATGGGTGGAGATGAATTTGCAGCTATGCTGTTTTTCAACAAGGAAGTGCCTGAAACCAGAATCAGAGAGAGGGCACAGCAGATTTTTGATAAGGTAAATATGACAGTAAAATCTGCAGAAGGAGGCACAAGCATCTCTATGGGTGCTGTTATTACGACATCTGACGTTACCTTTAACCAGCTGTATGAGGAGTCTGATAAAGCCCTTTATACTGCAAAGGAAAATGGCAGGGACAGAATTGTTATTGCTGACCATAAAAAATAGTATTTTATTTAAGGAGACTAACTATATAAAGACATAAATTGGTTAATCTGATAATTGGACCATTATTACTTGTTTTATGTATTACATTATTGCCATCATCGGTTTTCGTAACAACAAGCAGCAGAGCCGCAATTGTTTATGCGGCTGGTCTTGGAGGACTTACTTCACCTCTTGGTGGTGCCATGAACCTTGTTACCGTTGATTATCTCCAGCAGCTTACCGGCAAAGAATACATGTATAGCTCCTGGGTTATTCGTTTCCTTCCTATTATGCTTGTCCTTGCTGTAAGCAACATTCTCTTTATGATTCGTGATATAAAGAAGGGAGAGACATTAGGTGGAACAAAGGAATACTTCGTCGAGCAGTTTAACAGTATGCCAAAGATGAGCTTCGAGGAAAAGGCGTCTCTTATTTTGTTTATTCTTGCGACTGCACTTTCATTTACGAGACAGTTCTATCAGAAGACATTACCCGGGCTCGGCCTTACAGGAGGTTTTGTAACAGTTGTTGTTATCATTTCCCTTACATTGCTCCTTTCGGATGAAAATTCGCCACGGGGACAGGTCCCTTGGCAAAAAAATTAGCCACGGGGACAGGTCCCTTGGCCCAAAAGATATTGTCACTGGAAC
>JAEDHX010000104.1 GCA_016296785.1 Coprococcus sp.
CCTGAGCAACCTACCTGAGCAACCTCCCTGAGTCTACTCTATAGTAAGTCCCCAGCCTTCCCAGCTGCAAATGGTTTCATTTCCCTCAGTATCAATCAAATGAAGCTTACATTCTTCATCGCCAAATATCTTAACGACCTTGATTCCGATTTCTGACGACATCCACTTAGGGTCAAGCCTGTCATTTCTTGCAGAATCCCATTCATACAGGAAAATGTGCTGCGTCCACCTGTCAGTGTCTTCCGATACCCAAAAAGGCTTGTGCTCGCCGTAGCTGCCTCTTTTCCAGGTGAGAAGACATATCTCTTGCTCGCTGTCCCTATCTATGTCGATGCAAAATGCATCGGATACATAGACACCTTTTTCTGTGCGGTATAATACATTTTCCTCATCATCCCTTATTGTAAGCTTGCGCGATTTGACCTTGAAATTGACCGCCTCGCCATTTAGAACATAGTCATTGTCGCTTTTATTCCATTGTGCAAATGAAGGAATGAACACATCATGGGTACTTACATATAAAGCACCAAGGCAAATTAGTGCAATAAGTTCAATTATAATAATAACAATTAATATACGTTGTTTATTCTTAATTTTCATACTTGGTTATGATAGCATCTTCCCACGCAGGCAAATCAACAAGGCTTCCCCATGTGCCATCGTCTCTGTTAAATATTCCGAGCATCTTTCTCCACTCTTCATCGTTTAATCTGTTGCTGATTGGCTGTGCAAATTCGTAGAAGGTGTACACAGGGCCTGAGCATACGTGTGGCTTGCCGTCTATTGGAACGATTACATACATTTCGCTGAAACGTCCTGTTCCGACCTCGAGGCATGAACCATTTGGATCTGTTGCAACATCAGCAATAATAGCAGCAGGGAATTCCTGTGTAGAAAGAGATGTTACGCCTTCCGTATCCTTATAAACCTCCTGCCAGAAATGCTCAAGCTGTCCGCCAAATGTACGGATGAGCTCATATTCATCATCTGAAAGAGACTGGTTTGTAAGCTCTTTTTCAGAAATTACTTTGCACTGGTTTGCAAGACTAAGTAGAATTGCAAGATTGTCTCTGTCTGCATCTGAGAGGTAGCCGTATCCGTCAAGACCTGTAGATGTGCACTCAACAAGATTTGCAAGTCTGTAGTACAGATCAACCTCCGGCTCAACATAACCACGGTCATCGAGAACAGGTATTTCGCCACCACCCATTTCAGCCATCATTTGCTTTGAATAAAGTATGGTATCATGCTTAAGCTCAGCATAGCTTCCAAGGAAGGTTGTGAGGTCTTTAACATTCCATTTCTCGCTCTGCATAAATACCGGGTAGCCGTCGCCCTTTTCCTCAACAAGAGGAGAGAGTGTGTACAGCCAGTTAGAATAAAGGCTTGCGTTCCAGGTTTGAGCGTTGGCATTTTGTATTTCGTCTCTGACCTGATTCATATTTTCAGTGTATTTTTCATAGTCGGTATCGCCCTGCTTATCAAGAATTGACAATGCTGTATCTGAGCCAAATGCAGCCGGAATGTCAAGTGCATCAGGAAGAAGACGCTTATTGCCGTCACTATTTTCCTTTACACATCTGTAAGTAAGCCTCTGGAAAATGGATTCGTCAAGCGAGAAACGCTGTCCCATAAATCTGTAACCGAGGATTTTCTCCATAGCCTCATCATCAGAGTCTGTTTCATAAATTGGTACAGAATTTATCTTTGGTGGCTCAAGCTTTGATGTCATTTCCTTATATGTGTTCCAGCCATCTGTATTGCTTATTAAATCGTCAAGAGTTACATTTTCACCATAAGCGGCTTCGATAACAGGCATATATTCATAATATCCGCTGTCGTCAGATACGCCCGCAAAAAATGAAGTAACGCTGTAAATAGCTTCCCAGTCAGCAAGACAGTTATCATTCATTGCGATGGTCATAAGAAGAGCAGAGCGGTTGTGGTCATCATCAGCCTGCTCAAAATTTCTTCTTCCATACCACATCATTGTCTTAAAATATCTTGTAAGATCCTTTGAATCAGTATAGTATCCGCGAGGCTTATACTGAGAATAATCCTCGTAAGTTCCCATAAGAGGTGAGGTTTCAATGCCTGCAGCATCCTTGATAAGCTTGTATTCCTGGTCAACTACATCCTTAACCTCCTCGGCTATTTCTGCCTTAGGATTATAGCATTTAGCAGCAACTGAGAAAAATGCAAGATTAGTATAAGCTGCCTTCTCCCATTCTGTTCCCTTTAACTTGTCATACTGCTCCTTAGAAACAGTAACCATGGTATCTGTAAGCGAACCAAGATTTTTTGACAAATAATTCTTCTCAGTATTCTTAAGCAAATGACTAAAATACAAATGATATGTATGCATCATAGAGTCAACAGTAATAAAGTTAGCATGGTACTCATATCTGTTATACTCATATACCTCAAATGCTTCTAAGCTTCCGCCCTCTGTAATAATAAAATAGTCGGATGCTAATTGTGATTTATATGAATCCGGTAAATACTGAATCATTTCGTAGTTAACAACATCGCTCAAATCGCTCTTTACCGAATAAGCATCTACGCTAGGGATAATTTTACTTGCACCGCCTGTCTTAATAAGAGTTGGTCTCTCATAAGCAGCAGCAACTAACTCCTCGGTTGATTCTTCAGTAGAAATCTCAACCTCATCCTCAGTCGTAGAAATCTCAACATTCTCAGTTGATTCATTCGTTTCGGTTGTGGAGTCGGCTACATTTTTGTCATCCTTCCCCTTCTTAAGAAAAAACAGTACCCCAACCGCAATAAGCGCAACTGCAAGAACGGCAGCAATACTAATAAGAAGCGGAACAGGATTAAACTTCTTCTTTGGTTTGCCGGCCGGAGCCTTACTTACAGCCTGTTGCATCTGTGGCTGTTGTGGCATCTGCGGTGGCTGTGGCATTTGTGGCATTTGTGGCATATGTGGCATCTGCTGTGGCTGTTGTGGCACAGCGTTACCCGCATTATTTAGCATCGTGTTACCACAGTATCCGCAATATGCCGAATTATCAGGTATCTCACTTCCACATACTGGACATCTCATATATATCTCCTCCTACTATTATATTTTTTCAATATACAATAATTATCTGACTTTCATTTTGTAATGTCAAGTATTTCACCACGGTTCGCCAGGTTCGCCACGGGGACAGGTCCCGTGGCTAAAAATCTAATTCCTTAAATTAGCGAGCGATTCCTTGAATTAGCGAGGGCAAATCTATTGATATATATAGGACAAAGTGTTATTGTCTTATTACATTCGTACGAACGTAATTTTATATTATTAATCACTTCTTTTCTAAACACTTCTTGCGGGTTAATTGCCTGTTCTATTTTCTTATTTAGTGTTAGCGTTATTAAATGATTGAAGTGAAATGTCATTCAATATAAAGCTGCACAAATAAGTGTCTAAATATTAATATAAGAGTATATAGGGTGTGATTATAAAGCTCCGGCCACAAAAGTGGCTGGGGCTAATTTTTCGCCATGGGGACAGGTCCCGTGGCTGATATTATGTCAACCGCAACCTGCTGCAATCTTATATATTCCTTGTTCATGACAGTGCTTCGCTTCATAGTTCTATATATGCCACCTTTCCTACGCTCGTCAAAAGATTTGGAAATATCTATTATCATGTTGCTTGAAATGTTTATTATCACCCTGCGTTATAAACTCGTCCCGATTGGCAGCAAATGTGATGGCATCGCTAAGTAGCAATAGCCAATCGGCACTCAAACATATAACGCAGAGTGAATCATATTCAAGCAACATGATAATGATATTGCACAAATCTTTCGAATGTTGTAGGAA
>JAEDHX010000105.1 GCA_016296785.1 Coprococcus sp.
CTTCAGTATCATCTGCTGTAAGTACATCTGTTGCTTCAGTATCATCTGCTGTAAGCACGTCTGTTGCTTCCCCGTCATTTTCTAAGAGCACATCCGTTGCTTCTCCATCTGCTGCATTTTCTGACAATACATCCGTTGCTTCTTCTGCGCCTTCATAAAGAAAGTCAGTAGAATCCTCATGAATAGATTTAAGGTAATCTTCTTCATTGCTTGTGTCGGAAGATTTAATATCTCTTGCTGATATCCTTCCTGTATTGGTAGCAGATTTAATAGCATCCTTCTTTGATGCACCTGCTCCCTGAATGCTTTCATATCCCTTTTCTCTAATCTCCTGAATCTGCTTCTTAGCAGTTGATCCGGTAAGGTCACCCATTACCTTAGGGATATTTAATTTGATAAATAGTATTACAGCTATTATGGCGAATACGATTGCGAGAGCAAGGCCGCCATATAACATTACATTATAAAAAGTTGCCATATATTTCTCTCCTTACTATTCACTGGTATTATCGCCATTAGCAATTATTTCTGCAATAACAGGCTTATTTAACAACGAGTTCCATATATTGTTATCATGGTTTGCAAGTGATTTTATCATATTACCATCCTCACATACCTGCTTAACCTTTGTGATACCTTCTGCCTTCCATTTGTCCGGTATAGTACCATACTTTTCAGAATATCTGTCATACAGATAGCTTAAATGACTAACATATACATCTGCAGCATAGTCATCTGTACCAAGGTTCTCCTCTGCCTTTCCATACACATCCTCAGCCATCTTATAATATGAATCTCCAAGATTCAGTTTGGCAAGCTCAATATATGTTTCAGCTTCTTCCTTCATATACTTAACATATGCTTTCTTTGTAGTATCTGCACTGGCATCAGCATTAATATCAATACTTGCAAGATATCTTTCTATAGCCGTAATAGCCTCAAGATAATTCTCCTGCTTTTCTGTAACATCCTCTGTCTTTTCAGCCTTATGAGAATATACAGAATAAAGAATTCTCGAATACTGACCTGTATAATACTTAACGCCTCTTTCCTCAGGGAACTCATTAGAAAGCACTGTCGCATTCTCATCAAGTGCTTCATTTGCCTTATTAAGAAGAGTAATGATTCTCTCAGGCAGAGTTTCGTCAAGTTCCATATTATCTACGTATATTGATGCAATATTTAAGTAGTTTATGTATTTACTAATATTTCCATCATCAATATTGCTACTATTGTAATCCTCAAATTCAAATATCTTATCCTTGATATCATTAAAGTTCGAATTCTTCTTAATCTTACTCTCACATATTGCAAGATAGTAGCTTGCCTGTTCTGTCTCATCAGGGAAATTATCAGAATCATCTACCATCTTGAAATATTTCATGGCTGTCTTATAATCCTGAATCTCATTATAGTAAATAATGGCAATCTCATATTTTACATCTGCTCCGACCTCATCAATATACTTAATTGCATATTTTAATCCTGTTTCTGCAGGTGAATCTACATTATTGCCTTCCTCAACTGCTTCATAATAATATGCATATGTATCAAGAAGTCCTATATGTGCCTCAGACAAAGAACTGTCAATTGTAATAGCATCCTTATAGCATTCAATGGCTAAATCATAATCATCATTCGAAATTGCTTCTTCGGCATCAAGGATCTTATTGCTATAGTTCTGCTCTCTAAGCTCGCTCTTCTTTACTCCTCCGGCAATTGCTACTCCTGTAAATGCAAGCGATAAGCCTACCATGGTTGCAAATGCAGCCATCTTTCTCTTAGATTTAGCCTTATATTCATTATCTAACTCATTATAATGATCCAGAGCATACAAAAGCTCAGAACAAGACTGATATCTGTCATTAGGGTTTGGCTGACAACACTTAAGAATAATCTGCTCCAGACCTGATGAAAGCATAGGATTCCATTGTCTGATAGGCTTAATCTCGTATGGCGGTTCGCAAGGATTCTTTCCGGTAACCAGATGATAAAGTGTTGCACCAAGATTATATATATCTGTTCTGGCATCAGTATTATATATTCCTCTTCCCTGTGCATCACCAAACTGCTCCGGTGCAGCATATCCTCTTGTACCAAGTGCCGTTGTATCAGCATTATTTTCAATTATATATTCCTTAGCCGTTCCAAAATCTATAAGCTTAACTGAACCATCCGGCTTAAGCATAACATTTGAAGGCTTCATATCTCTATATATTATTGGTGGATTCATTGAATGAAGATAATCAAGCGCACTCGCTAAAGCTCTACCCCATTCAATAACATCATTTTGCTGCTGAGCTCCGTCACTCTTTAATACATCACTAAGTGGCTTACCTTCAACAAAATCCATAATAACATATATAGTTCCGTTTTCGTTTATAATATCTACAATACGTGGTAATACAGGGTGATCCACATTCTTGAGAATATTAGCTTCTCTTTCAAGACCCTTTAACAGAGTATTCATACTCTTTGAGCCGTCATTTTTAATCTCTTTGACAGCCCACTGCTTGTTCAATCGGTTATCCATGGCGAGGTAAACTATGGACATACCACCCTGACCAACTTTTTTAAGTATTTCGTATTTTCCGTCTAATACTGTACCTAATTTTGTCATTTTTTCTCTCCATTACTCCGATTTTATTAATAAAACAGTTATGTTATCTGTTTCTCTCCTTACCTTTACAAGCTCGGTAAGGAATTCACAACCATATTTCATTGCTTCCTCATCTATTGAAGCCTCCGGACCAATCTTCTCCATCATTTCTTCTTTTGATATCTTATGTCTAAAGCCATCTGAACATAACATATATGTTGCATTCTTTTTAACCTCACCATAGATAAAGTCCGGCTCAACAACAGGTGATGCCCCGATACACTGAAGAAGAACACTTCGTCTGCTGTCTGTCTCAGCCTGCTCCTCAGTCATTCTGCCCGCAGCCACCTCTCTTGCTACAAATGTCTGGTCGTTGGTAAGCTGTAATGGTTCACTTTGCAATTCATATACTCTACTATCTCCAACATGTATAATATAATATCTCTCATCATACATAAGAATTGCAGAAATTGTAGTTCCTATCATTATTCCATTCTGCTCACCATATAATTTTAATTTCTCATTTTCAAAAGCTGCAATATTGCTCCACTGATTTCTGACTAACGCCGGATCAAATGCATCCCTGTCAACCATATCTGTAAATTCATTATCAAACCATTTTGAAAATGCACAAATTACCTCTTTACTTGCAAGCTCTCCCTTTGATAAGCCACCCATTCCATCACAAATAATGGCAAATACAGCCTGTCCCTTAGGTGTCTCAACAAGCTTAATGGCAAGTGAATCCTGATTTGTTTTTTTCTTGATTCCCATATCAGTATGGTAAACCGCTCTATAACCCATTACTAACCCTCCGGTTCTTGTTAATTATCTAATATAGAAAATGAATTCTTCATCTCCTAATGTAACAGTTGCATTATTTGTAAGGAATTTTTCGCTACCATTCAATAACTCTTCATTATTTACAAATGTACCATTTGTTGAGTTATTATCCTTGATATAGCTTACTCCGTTTCTTCTGCTTATTGTACAATGCATTCTGCTTACAGCTGAATTATCTGAAATTGTATAATCAGCCTTTGTTGCTGACTTACCAATAGTAAACTCATCCTTATCTAAATATATCTTTTCATTTGTCTTCTTTCTAAGAAGATATGGTGTTGGCATCTCTGGCGCTGCCGGCATCTCTGGCATTACCGGCATCTCTGGCGCTGCCGGCATCTCTGGCATTACCGGCATCTCTGGCGCTGCTGGTATCTC
>JAEDHX010000106.1 GCA_016296785.1 Coprococcus sp.
ACATATCTTTAAATCATCTTCAACAAGCAATATTTGATTCATATACTACCACCTTTATTTTACACACAATTATATTTAATATACTTTTCTATGCAATAGAAACCAGTGGGGACAGGTTCCGTGGCTAATCGGCAGGCATGCGATGCACATTTGACCTGACTTGCCAACTGACCTGTCCCCACTTCCTATCCCACTTCCTACTCGTATTCGATAGTGCCGGTTGGCTTTGGTGTGAAGTCGTAAAGGACTCTGTTTACACCTTTTACTTCATGAGTAATTCTCTCTACCAAATGGTTCATAAGAGCAAATGGAATCTCTTCTACAGTTGCTGACATAGCATCTGTTGTATTCACGGCACGAATGATTACGCACCACTCAAAGGCTCTCTTGCCATCTTTGATACCTGTTGATTTGAAATCAGGTACTACCGTGAAATACTGCCATACCTTACCTTCAAGTCCGTTCTTAGCAAATTCCTCACGCAGAATTGCATCTGACTCTCTAACAGCCTCTAATCTGTCTCTTGTGATTGCACCAGGACATCTGACGCCAAGGCCCGGTCCCGGGAATGGCTGACGATATACCATATTGTCAGGAAGGCCAAGCTGCTTACCTACTATACGGACCTCGTCCTTGAAAAGGATTTTTACAGGCTCAACTAATTCAAAATTCATATCCTCAGGGAGACCACCTGCATTATGGTGTGCCTTTATTCCATGCTCACTCTCTAATATATCCGGCCATATTGTTCCCTGTGCAAGGAATTCAATCCCCTCAAGCTTACGTGCTTCCTCTGCAAATACCTCGATGAATTCTCCACCAATAATCATTCTCTTTGTTTCAGGCTCTGTAACACCTGCAAGCTTATCAAGGAAACGGTCTGTTGCATCTACATAAATAAGATTCGCATCCATCTGGTTCTTGAATACTTCAATAACCTGTTCAGGCTCGCCCTTTCTAAGTAATCCATGGTTAACATGTACACAAACAAGCTGTTTACCGATTGCCTTAATCAAAAGTGCTGCAACTACTGATGAGTCTACTCCACCTGATAAAGCAAGAAGAACCTTCTTGTCTCCTACCTGCTCCTTAACTAAAGCAATCTGCTCGTCAATAAATGCCTGCGCAAGCTCTGGTGTAGTAATTCTCACCATATCTTCCGGACGTCTGTCATTTCCCATTTTTTGATACCTCCATAATAAAACTCAGATTTGCATCTAACAAAAATATAACATAATCTTTTCTTTATTAAAAGAAATTATTAAAACATCTCATATTTCTTTCATTTTTCACACAACTCCTAACCCCACATATAATATTATAGAAAACAGGCAAATAGAATTTCGAGGTAAATATGAGAGATTGTTGTAACAAAAATCATTACGATACCGGTCCGGCACCTTATGTCGATAATATAAAACACATGGCAATTCATAATAACAATTTCCGTTCGGCTATTTGGACCGGATGCAATCTTCAAATGACGCTTATGAGTATTCCTGTGTGCGAAGATATCGGCCCTGAAATGCATGAGGATACAGACCAGTTCATAAAAGTTGAACAGGGCTTTGCCATGGCTATGTTTGGAAACTGCAAATGCCACCTTGACAGAAGTCAGAGATTATGCGAAAACGATGCTATATTCGTTCCTGCAGGCACATGGCACAACATCATTAATACAGGAAATACTCCACTTAAATTATCATCTATTTATGCTCCGCCAAATCATCCTCACGGAACAATTCATATAACAAAAGAGGATGCCGAATATAGCGAGTATTAATTAGATTTATTAATGACACAAGTAACAAAAAACGCCCGGATTATGAAATAATAATCCGGACGTTTTGATATATTTATATTATCTTGTCATCAACTCGTTTGCATTTGCATTAAACTCTTCCTGAGTAACCTCATAATCTGATTGTGCACTATAAGGAGCCATATCTTCATATGGATTTTTTGCCAAATAAGCATCAACATCAAACCAGAAATAATACTCAACCTTTCCTTTATACTGAGAGCTGCTTTCATCTAATATTTTATATTCATCTACTCCACCAACAACTATTAATACATCTTCCACAAATGTTATATAGTAATCAAGCTCCAAATTTTCTATACGTGAATATAAAAAGTCCGGATTATACTTTAAATGTACTGATCTGCCATCTGCAGACATCTCTGCGGTTCCACCTAATTCAAATACATTATCCTTCACATAATCATCACGCAATTCAACATGTTCATTATATGTATCATTAATAAATGATAATATGTTTCTATCACCAACTTTTAACCCACTGCCCGGTATTTTTGCTTTTCCAGTAAACGACTCATCCCCACTTAACTTGGCAAGCTCTTTAATTGTTCTATGCTTTACAATTAAGCTCTTATTAATTGAATAGGAGATTGGACATCTACACCTTTCACTTTGGCTATTATAATAGAAATCATAATCTGCTTCCTTGAATTCTTTTATAACATGAGAAGCACTCTCTTTATCTAATGTTTCACCATCAATCGCCGAATCAACATTTTTTTCTGAAGTATAAACATAGTTATGGATTTCCGATAATCCAGCCTCGCTATATTCGTAGCATATATATTTATCAATATGATCTCCAAATTTGTTATTCAGGTGCGATTGCTGACTTACCCATAAATTGCATTTTCCATTATCAACATTTTCAATTGCATAATAAACCTCAAAGATGATTGTATTAGATTCAGCTTCAGAATAATGAGAACCAACTAATACTGCTTCACCATCAATATAATCGTATATATCAACAACATATTTGTTATTTAATATCTCTGCAACTGTTCCTGTTGTATATGCAAGTAACAACTCATCTTCTTCATCTCCATCGAAATCTATAAGCTGTACACTCCATAATCCCGATACATTTGAAAAGGAATCAACATTATACGATATATAACAAGGGTATTCTTTCATACATGATTTTACTACCTCTAAGTATGCTAAAGATCTAGCTGCATCTTCATCAATTACAGCTTCCTCTGTAACAGCCTCTGTTGTTATATTAGTAGTATCTTCCTCTTCTGTCACATTTGTAACAGCCTCTGTTGTAACATTAGCATTATCCTTCTTCTCTTTATTGTCAGGTTCAAATGCTTTAACTGCGCCAATTATTACACCAATTGTCGCAATACCTGCAACTATACCTATTGCTATCTTTGCACCAAGAGTAAGTCCCTTCTTTGCAACCTTTGTTGCACCACCTGTAATCTGGCTCACTCCGGTCTGGTTTACACCACCTGTAATCTGACTCACTCCGGTCTGGTTTACACCACCTGTGATCTGACTCACTCCGGTCTGGTTTGAACTACCTGACACCTGCATTATTCCTGCCTGACCTGATTCACTTGATGCTGAACCAATTCCAACCTGTCCGTAACCATTTGAAGCATATCCTATATTTGTTCCATCTGTTTTTCCGGCATGAGTTATTCCGGTACTCTTTACGGAATTAATTCCGACATTTGCAGCTATAACTGCTGCCGCATCTTCGAGTTTCTTTCCTTTATCCTCAGATTGTGCGTTATGCGTTAATATATATGTTGTAGACAGGGTATTTGCCTTATTACCGGCCCACTCAAAAAACTTGTTATTGTCAGTAAGCTCTGCAGCTATATTAGTGTAAATATCTTTATAAAGGTTATTTATCAAGCCGTTTGCAACATTTTGATCTTTTACATTATCAAATATAATCTTATAAAGATATCCCGCCGTCAAACCGTAGAACACCTGATAAGAAGTATAATCGCCTGCCTTGAGCTTATCTATTTCTATAT
>JAEDHX010000038.1 GCA_016296785.1 Coprococcus sp.
TAAAATCCTGCGGGACTAATCTCCCGTACCGGTTCGATTCCGGTCGCCGGCATTATTGTATGTTGTGCTCATATGATTTCATATGGGCACATTTTTTATATAACAGGAAATTCCTCCGAATTTCCTGTTATATAAAAAACGCTCCGCTAAGGATGCGCACTCACGCGACAAGAATAATGTCGCACAAGCGACCGCGCTCGGCGCGAGAATCTCGTATGCGAGAATTTTTTTCTTTACAGGAGGAAATATATGCCTAAGCATGAGATAGAACCGATTTTTGACAGTAATTCAAGAATACTGGTGCTAGGAAGCTTTCCATCAGTTAAGTCGAGGGAAGAAGGCTTCTTTTATGGTCATCCGCAAAATAGATTTTGGAGAGTGTTAGCAGCTGTATTTGAAACAGAGCAGCCCGTAACAATCAAGGATAAAAAGAGATTACTTCTATCGAATAGGATAGCCGTATGGGATGTTATTCATTCATGTGATATTACGGGTTCATCAGATACAAGTATTAGAAATGTTGTTGCAAATGATTTAAGTACGATACTTGATGTGGCACATATTGAGAAGATATTTGTAAATGGTAAAAAGGCTGAAGAGCTTTATAAGAAGTATATTTATCCAAATACAAAGATTACAGCAATATGTCTGCCATCTACGAGTCCTGCAAATGCATCATGGAGCTTCAATAAACTGTGTGAGGCATGGAGTTGTATACGATCAGAGTAGATTTTATATTAAATTATTAAGCATTTATGAAATTATTCTGAACTGTATCTTTGTCCGTCTGGAATGTGGTATAATCTACATAGTGTTGAGAAAAATGTTGAAACAATAAGAGGGCGAGGGAATTACAATGAGTGCATTTGTGGAACTTAAGAATGTAAAGAAGATTTATAAGACCGGTGAAGTGGAGATTCAGGCTCTTAGAGATGTAAACTTTGAAATTGAAAAAGGTGAATTCTGTGTTATTGTCGGAGCATCAGGAGCCGGCAAAACAACAATACTTAATATACTTGGTGGAATGGATACATTAACAGATGGCAAGGTATATCTTGATGGCAAGGAGATATCCGGATATAACAAAAAGCAGCTAACCTCATACAGACGTTATGATGTCGGCTTTGTTTTTCAATTTTATAATCTGGTTCAGAATCTGACTGCTCTTGAAAATGTAGAGCTTGCTGCGCAGATATGCAAAAATCCTCTTGATGCAGTAACAGTGTTAGATCAGGTTGGACTTAAGGATAGAATGGGCAATTTCCCTGCACAGCTGTCAGGTGGTGAACAGCAGCGTGTTGCTATTGCAAGGGCACTTGCAAAGAATCCTAAGCTCCTTTTGTGTGATGAGCCAACAGGCGCACTTGATTATAATACAGGAAAAGCTGTTTTGAAACTGTTACAGGATACATGTCGTAAATCAGGAATGACAGTTGTAGTAATCACGCATAATCAGGCAATTACTGCTATGGCCGACAGAATAATTACCGTAAAGAACGGTACAATTGAGAATATGAGAATGAATGATAATATAGTAGACATTGAAGATATTGAATGGTAGGTGCTTTATGAAGTCAATGATGAAACGTACAACCATGCGAGAAATTAAAAATAGTTTTGGAAGATTTTTTGCAATACTTGCTATTGTCTCTCTTGGCGTGGGCTTTTTTTCAGGGCTTAAGATTACTAAGCCTGCTATGATTAAGACTATAAATGATTTCTTGCGCGAAAAAAACTTCTTTGATTTGCATTTGATGTCTACACTTGGATTTGATGATGAGGATGTAGATGACTTCTCGAAGGAAGCGGATGTCAGATTAGTTGAAGGAGTATATATGCTTGATGCACTTTATACAGGAATATCTGATAGTGAAAATGTTCTTAAGACAATATCTCTTCCTGATGCAATAAATAATGTCAGGCTGATTAATGGACGTATGCCTGATGATAGGTCAGAGTGTATTATTGATTCGCGAATTACAGATATCAGTATAGGAGATAAGATATGCTTGTCAAAGGAAAATGATGAGGATACATATAATTTGCTTGATGTTAAGGAATTTACTGTAGTTGGAACGGCAGAATCCTCGTATTACATTAATTTCGAAAGAGGAACAACATCAATTGGTAATGGTAAGATATTAGGCTTTATGTATGCTATGCCGGAGGCATTTGATTGTGATTATTATACTGATGTTTTTGTCTGCTTTAATCATGACTATGAAATATTCTCAGATGAATATGAGGATTACATTGATGATAAAAAGGAAGTCTTTGAGGATGTCTGCAAGACTGTTGTAGATGCTGATTATGAAGATATGGTTGATGATGTAAAGGCAGAGCTTGAGGATCAGCTTAGTGTGCAGATGGGTGGAAATGTAGACTTTACAATTCCACAGCTTGCAGAGCTATTGCAGGAAACTATTGATGAAAATATACCTGAACCTGACAGTTATGTTCTTGATAGAAATACAAATGTAGGATATGTATGCTTTGAAAGTGATTCCAATATTGTTAATTCGATTTCAAAGGTATTTCCTGTGTTTTTTATATTGGTAGCTGCGCTTGTATGTATGACGACAATGAACAGGATGGTTGAAGAGCAGAGAACACAGATAGGAGTTTTGAAGGCTCTTGGATTTAGCGAAGCTTCGATTATGGGCAAATTCTTATTCTATTCAGGAAGTGCGGCTATTATTGGATGTATAATTGGTTATTTTGTAGGCACATATGTATTCCCTGCTGTTATATGGACAGCATATCATATTATGTATCTGAGTTTAGATATATATTATATATTTGATTATAAGCTGGCTCTTATATCACTTGCAGTATCGGTCATATGTTCTTTGGGAATAACATGGCTTTCCTGTAGGTATGAGCTTACTGAAACTGCTGCCTGCCTTATGAGACCAAAGGCGCCAAAGGCCGGTAAGCGTGTAATGCTTGAGAAGATACCTTTTATTTGGAAACGTCTGAAATTTCTTCATAAGGTATCAGTAAGAAATATTTTCAGATATAAGAAACGATTCTTTATGATGATTCTTGGAATAAGCGGTTGTACGGCACTTCTTCTTACGGGCTTTGGAATAAATGATTCTATTGCAGGATTTGCGAAGAAACAATATGAAGAAATATTAATCTCTGATGGTTCAATAGTTCTTAAGAGAGAGATGGATGCATCTGCTGAAAATGAGCTTACGGAGCTGCTTGATGATATTTCAGAGAAATATTCCTTTGTTAGCGATACAACATGGGATCTCGTATCAGATAAAAAGGTTAAACCGATTAATCTGGCTATTATGGAAGAACCTGATGATATTGGTGCATATTTGGATTTGCATACTGAAAAGGATGAAGCTATAGCATATCCTCAAAATGGTGAGGCGGTAATTAGTAATGCAATTGCTAATATTTACGGAATTTCTGTTGGCGATGATATTCTAATCAGGGATTCATCTATGAATGAGATTAATGTAAAGGTATCGGGAATATTTATTAATCATGTGTATAATTATGTGTATATCTCTCCGGAGACTTATACTTGCCAGCTTGGGGAAGAACCGTCATATAAGACGATATATATTAATTTTAAGGAAAATGATGATGTACATGTAGCCTCGTCAGAGATAATGAAAAATAGTGATGTTGTCTCAGTTACACTTAATAGTGACACTAAGGAAAGACTTACGAAGATGCTGAGCAGTCTTGATTATATTGTATTGCTAATTATTATTTGTGCCGCAGCATTAGCATTTATAGTTTTATATAACCTAACGAATATAAATATAACTGAGCGTATACGTGAGATAGCTACAATTAAGGTGCTTGGATTCTTTAAAAAGGAGACTTCATCATATGTATTTAGGGAGAATTTTGTTCTGACCTCCTTGGGTATTGTAGTAGGTCTTGTGCTTGGAATTTTCCTTCATGCATTTGTAATGAATCAGATACATGTTGATATGATTTCATTTGACACATATATAGCACCTCTTAGTTTTCTTTATAGCATTGCATTTACGTTTGTGTTTAATTTTGGCGTAAACAGAGTTATGTCAGTTAAGCTTGACAAAATAAATATGGCAGAATCTCTTAAGTCTGTTGATTAAAGGGAATTATAAATTATATATTGGGCATCATAATAACAAATAAGGAAGGGATAATACTATTTGTATTATTATTACATCTTAGATTAAGGGGTGTTTTTATGAAGAAGATGTTAGTTACTTTATTTGTTTTTATGATGCTCTTTCTATGTAGCTGTGGAAAGAATGAAGGTATTCCTGATGGTCAGACGGTACCTGATGCAGTAGCCTTACTAAACAGCATCTGGCAGACATATGATGAAAGTGAGAAATTTGCCGTAGCAGGCGGAGATTATTCAAATGAGAACAACAGAATTGATGAGGCAGGAGTATACGATATTACAGATGCGACGGAGCTTGATTATTCGTTAGGATTTCCGGAAGGTTCTATTAGTAAAATTGATCAGGCCGCATCGCTTGTTCACATGATGAATGCCAATACATTTACATGTGGTGCTTACCATATGAAAAATAGTGCGGATAAGCAATTACTAGCCGGGGAAATAAAATCAAATATTGAGAAGAGACAATGGATGTGTGGGTTTCCTGATAAGTATATTATTGGAACAGTTGGAGATTATATGATAGCAGCTTTTGGAAAGCGTGATATTATTGATACTTTTAAGAGCAAAATATCTGCTGTGTATGAAAATGCTGATTTTATATATGAAGATAATATTGAATAGCAAATTATGATTTTTTCAAGTATTACCTTTTTGTATTGCTTTATTCCTATTGTTATAATGGCATATTTTATCGTTCCGAAATATATCAGGAATGTTGTTTTGCTCATTTCAAGTCTTGTATTTTATGCGTGGGGTGAGCCCATAAATATTATATTCATGATTATATCAATCTTTCAGGGATATGTATTTGGTATATTAATTGAACGTTATAGAGGAAAATGGCAGTCGAAGTTATTTATTACGTTGACTGTCATTTTTAGCTTTGGACTTCTCATTTATTTTAAGTATGCAGGTTTTATTTTTGGTGGAATATTTAAAATTACAGGTATTGAAATACCAATTGGCATAAGCTTTTATACTTTTCAGCTGGTAAGTTATGTAATTGATATATATTATGGGAGGCTTACAGCTGCAAAAAATCTTATTAATTTTGCAACCTATGTTTCTATGTTTCCACAGCTTATTGCCGGGCCGATAGTCAGGTACTCTGATATAGAGAATGAACTTAATTTGCGTAATCCTTCGTATGAAGATATTGCATATGGAATACGAAGATTTGTTATTGGCCTTTCAAAAAAGATACTTCTTGCAAATACCCTTGGAGAGCTTGTTGCAGAGTATAAGCAGATTCAGGAAGAAACGGTTCTATTTATATGGCTTTATGCAGTAGCTTGTACTCTTCAGATATACTATGATTTCTCGGGCTATAGCGATATGGCTGTCGGCCTTGGAAGGATTCTTGGCTTTAGGTTTCCGGAGAATTTTAATTATCCCTATATATCCAAAAGTATTACGGAGTTTTGGAGAAGATGGCACATTACACTAGGGGGATGGTTCAGGGATTATTTGTATATTCCGCTCGGCGGTAACAGAGTAAGCCTTTTAAAGTGGATTCGTAATGTAATTATTGTTTGGATGGCAACAGGCTTATGGCACGGAGCTGCATGGAATTTTGTATTATGGGGGATAATGTTTGCATTCCTATTGGTAATTGAAAAACTATGGCTAATAAAGTATTTGGAAAAGATAGGGCCGTTTCGTCATTTGTATGTAATGATATTTGTTATTATTAGCTTCTTGATTTTCGATACACCATCTATAGGACTATCATTAGAAAGAATTTCCCATATGTTTGGATTTGGGGTTGTGGATTTATATTCCGGTATAAGCCTTTATTATCTTAATAGCTATGCTGTTTTGTTTCTTATTGCAATTATAGGTTGTACGCCTTTGCCGGCTTATTTGTGGAGCAGACTTTATTGTCTGCCACACTCACAATATACAATAAAGGTTGTTGAATTATTGCTTTATGTCGTAGGAATCATTGTATGTACGTCGTTTCTTGTTGATGGTTCATATAATCCGTTTTTATATTTTAGATTTTAGGAGATTTGTATGGAAGAGCATAATAATAAATCCGGAAGAAATATATATGGCAATAGCAAGTCCGGCAGAGAATTAGCTAATAAAAAGAATCCTCTTGATATCATTATAGTGTATAGTGTATTTTTCCTTCTTGTCGGAACTCTAATATGGGGTGTGATAGATGAGGATAAGGATTATCTTATTAGTGAAAGAAGAAGTGCAATGAGACTGTCTGACATTGATGTAAATGGTGTGATTAATGGTAAGCTCATGTCTGATTTTGAGAAATACCTCCTTGATCAGTTTCCAAAGAGAAGTAGCCATCGAGCTTTAAAAGCCTATATGGTATATGATGTTTTTAAACAAAAGGATAACAATGGAATAGTTTTGTATAATGGGTATCTTGCAAAGCTTGACTATCCGTATAATCCTGATTCTGTAGAATATGCTGCGAAACGTTTTTCGTATATATATGATAAGTATATTGATAAGGATAATGCAAATGTATACTATTCAATAATCCCGGATAAGAATTATTATATATCAGATAAAACAGGTTATCCGTCTATTGATTATAGGCTGCTTGAAAATGATATGAAGAGGTACATGGATTATGCAGAATATATTGATATTACAGATGAGCTGGAGCTTGATGATTATTATAAGACTGATTCTCATTGGAGACAGGAATGTATATTTGATGTAGCATCAAAGCTTGCAGATGGTATGGGCGTAGTGTGTGGAAAAGAATTTGTTAAGAAGAAGCTTGATGCACCCTTTTACGGAGTTTATTATGGTCAAAGTGCTCTTTCAACTCCGCCGGATATAGTGTATTATATGGATAGTCCAATGCTTAATAATTGCAGTGTATATGATTATGAGGGTAATTCATATATTGATGTCTATGATATGGAAAAGGCAGAGGGGAGAGATGCTTATGAGATGTTTCTATCCGGCGCTAAAGCTCTAATCTCGATAGATACTAAGGGTGCAGCTTCTGATAATAGGCTTGTTGTATTTAGGGATTCTTTTGGCAGCAGTCTTATTCCGTACCTTATAGGCAGCTATGAGAGAATAACATTAGTCGATATACGTTATATATCACCACATGTGATAGGCAGATATGTGGACTTTAGTAATAGTGATATTTTGTTTTTATACAGTACGGCTGTTTTGAACAACAGCAATACAATAAAATAGAATAACAAAAGATACGGGAGGATAACATGGGTAGTCTTACAACATTATGCTATATAGAGCAGGATGATAAATATCTGATGCTTCATAGAATAAAAAAAGAAAATGATATTAATAAGGATAAATGGATTGGTGTTGGAGGTCATTTTTATGAAGATGAAACGCCTGAAGAGTGTCTTCTTCGTGAGGTTAAAGAGGAAACAGGATTAACACTTACTAAATGGAGGTTTAGGGGAATAGTAACATTTATTTCTGACATATGGAAGACTGAGTATATGTTCTTATACACAGCTACAGGATATGAGGGTGAAATAACGGAATGTAATGAAGGAGTGCTTGAGTGGGTAGATAAAGGAATGATTGAAAGTCTTCCAATATGGGAGGGCGACAAGATATTCTTAAGACTTTTAGATAGTGATGAGGGGACCTTCTCATTGAAACTGAGATATGTTGGAGATAAACTTGTAGAAGCTGTACTTGATGGCAAAATATTGCCTGTATAGTCGGGGTGACGCGATTCGAACGCGCGACCTCTTAGTCCCGAACCAAGCGCTCTACCAAGCTGAGCCACACCCCGAAAAATGAATTAATTTATTCATGAATAATTTGGAAGCTTTATGCTACTAGAATAATATACATATTTGTATGTGTGAATGTCAAGTAATAATTCGCCCATTCGTATTAAGAAGCATTTATATGGGAATAATACCCCGTATAAATGCTTTTCTTAAAGGAGGCTTTGAGTTATGAAAGATAAGATATTTGGAATATTGCAGAGAGTTGGACGTTCGTTTATGTTACCAATTGCCATACTTCCTGTTGCAGGTTTGCTGCTTGGAATAGGCAGCTCATTTACAAATGAAACAATGCTAAGGACGTATGGGCTTATGAAGGTATTTGGACCTGGAACAATATTATCAGCGGTATTTCGTATTATGAGTGACGCTGGAAATATTGTATTTACTAATTTACCTATTATTTTTGCAATAGGTGTTGCAATAGGTATGGCGAAAAAAGAAAAAGAGGTAGCGGCACTTGCAGCGGCAATAGCATTTCTTATTATGCATGCAGCAATAGGTGCACTTATTTCCTTAAATGGTGGAATGGATAATATGATTGAAGGTGCAGCAGCTTATGTATGTGGTATTCCTTCCTTGCAGATGGGTGTGTTTGGAGGAATAATAGTAGGACTTGGCGTTGCGGCACTTCATAACAGGTTTTATAAGATAGAGTTTCCTCAGGTCTTATCATTCTTTGGAGGAACACGTTTTGTTCCGATAATTTCTGCACTTGTTTATACCGGTGTTGGTATTGTTATGTTTTTTATATGGCCTGTAATACAAAGAGGAATATATGCAGTAGGAGAGCTTGTTCTTAATTCGGGGTATGCAGGTACGTTTGTTTATGGATTTATGGAGAGACTTCTTATTCCATTTGGTCTTCATCATGTGTTTTATCTTCCGTTCTGGCAGACAGGTGTAGGGGGAACATTAGAGGTTGGAGGAAGAATTATAGAAGGAGCGCAAAACATTTTCTTTGCACAGCTTGCGGATCCTACAGTAGAAAAATTTGCAGTTTCAGCTACAAGATTTATGTCAGGAAAATTTCCGCTTATGATATTTGGTCTTCCGGGAGCGGCGCTTGCAATGTATATATGCGCAAAGGACAGTAAGAAAAAGACCGCAGGCGGACTTCTTCTTTCAGCAGCACTTACATCTATGATTACAGGTATTACTGAACCACTTGAGTTTACATTTCTTTTTGTTGCACCGATTCTGTATGGCATTCATTGCTTATTGGCGGGACTTGCATATATGCTTATGCATATTCTTGAGGTTGGAGTTGGAATGACATTTTCGGGAGGACTTATTGACCTTACCTTATTTGGAATTATGCAGGGAAATGCGAAGACAAACTGGATATGGGTAGTTGTTACAGGCATAGGATACTTTGCTGTTTATTATTTCGTATTTTCATTTATTATAAAGAAGCTCGACCTTAAAACTCCGGGACGCGATGATAGTGAAGAGGTAAAGCTATATAGAAGAAGTGATATGGATGAAAAGAATAATACTAAATCAGCAAATAATACTAATGATGAGATATCAAAAATTATTTGCGATGGTCTTGGAGGCAAAGGCAATATTTCTGATGTTGACTGTTGTGCAACACGTCTTAGATGTACAGTATATGATCATAGTCTTGTAAATGAAGTATTGCTTAAATCTTCAGGCGCATCAGGAGTAGTAAAAAAGGGCAATGGGGTACAGATTATATTCGGACCAAGAGTGGCTGTCATAAAATCCAATTTGGAGGATTATTTGGAGTCTAAGGAGAATTCAACAGCTAAAAAGGAGGACATTACCTCTGAAAAAAGAATCGTGATTGGAAGTCCTGTAAATGGTATGGTATTTGATTTGTCAAAGACACCGGATGAGGCGTTCGCAAGTGGTATGATGGGAGACGGCGTTGCTATTATGCCATATGATGAAATAGTTACAGCTCCTTCTGATGGGGAAGTATCGTTTGTGTTTGATACAAAGCATGCAATTGGTTTTGTTACCGAGGATGGAATAGCGCTATTAATTCATATGGGAATTGACACAGCTTTGCTGGGTGGAAAGGGCTTTAATGTATTTGTGGAGCAGGGGCAGAAGGTTACTAAGGGAACTCCGCTTATTAAGATGGACTTGAAATATCTGAACGAAAATGCACCATCCATGATTTCTCCTGTTATCTGCACTGAGTTAGATGATAATAAGAAGGTTAAGATTATTAAGGAAGGTAGTGTTATTGCAGGTGAGAATATTATGGAAATATATACAATTGATCAAAATAATTAAGTAGAGATAGTATTATAGGTAAGTTTATAACAAAAATTATAGATTTATATCGCGCTACAATGTATAATATAGGGTATTAATAATTCTAATATATGAGAAGTTCAATAATGGCGAGATGTCAGATTACATTCCTACTGATGAGGATTTGAAGCCAGGATTTGATTCATTGCCAAAAATACAAAAGTAAAGGATAAATAAACGATATGTATCTTGTTTTTGATGTCGGAGCAACATTTATTAAATATGCGTTAATGACTTTTGATGGAGAGATTCTTGAGAAGGGAAAGACTCCTACGCCGGTACCGCCTGATAATGGACTTGATGACTTTATAAGGGTTCTTGGAGAAGTATATGACAGTTACAAGGATAAGGAGGATATTGAGGGTATAGCAATAGATCTCCCGGGACAGGTTGATGTTGATAATGGAATAGTATATGGCGGAGGCGGACTAAAGTATACCCATAATGTTCATCTTGGAGAGCTTGTATCTAATAGATGTGATAATACTCGCGTAGCGCTTGAGAATGATGGTCATGCGGCTGCTCTTGCTGAGGTATGGAAGGGTAATGCCAGTGATGCAGTAAATGCCTGCGTTCTTGTGTTTGGAACAGGTATTGGCGGTGGAATTATAATTGACAGAAAGATTTACAGAGGTCGTAATCTGTTAGCCGGTGAGATTTCATTTTGCTATGACGGTTTAAAGAGAAATGAGCTATATAAGGTAGCTTCAATTGACCGTATGAGATGTCTTGAGGATGAATACCGAGAGCTTGCATTTACATGGTCAACTAAGAATTCTACAAGAGCTCTTTGCTTTAGGGTATCCGTTGCGCTTGGCGTTCCGTCTTCAGAGATTGACGGTGAGAGAATATATGAGCTTATTGATGAGGGAAATGAAACTGTTATAGAAATAATGGAGGATTACTATTTTGATATAGCAAAATACTGCTGTAATCTTTATATGACTCTTAATCCTGATGTTATATTATTAGGCGGTGGAATTAGTGCCCAGCCGGCTTTTGTTGAAGGTGTTAAGAAGTATGTTAAGGAACTTTCAAAGATAGGACGAATATATGATAATTTGAAGATTGATGTATGTCGTTTTAGGAATGATTCTAACCTTCTTGGTTCACTTTACAATTTTAAAGAAAAATATGGATTGTTGTAGTATTATTTATTTTTGATGAGTATGCTCCCTGCAAGCTTTTGCCATAATATGGTAAAGACTGCAGGGACTTTTTGTTTCATGAGAAAAAGTATAAAAATTCTCGAAAAATTAAGAAATATAGAGACCATTACTGTTGACTAAAACACAAAATAATTATATACTTCCAAATGGTTTATTCTTTTGAATAATGTCGAATGGTGAAAGTAGTACGAGGAGAAAAAACATGGTATTTTCCAGTTTAGAGTTTTTGTTCCGTTTCCTGCCGATATTTTTACTGGCTTACTTTATTACGAAGCCGGCATACAGGAATATCACTTTGCTCATTGGAAGCTTGGTATTCTATGCTTATGGTGAACCTATATATATTTTTTTGATGATGTTTTCAATTCTGTTTAATCATTTTGTGGCACTAAGGATTAAGCGGTTTTATGATATAGAAGTATATTCAGAGATAGATTGTTCATTTGAACGTATTTGCTGGCTGATTACTTCATTGATATTTAATTTTGGGCTGTTATTTGTATTTAAGTATATGAATTTCTTTGTTGGTGTGATAAATGATGCATTTGGAAAGGATTTGCTTAAGGAAGTAGCAGTTACTTTGCCGCTTGGCATTAGTTTTTACACATTTCAAATAACATCATACATAATAGACGTATATAGATTAAAGTATGAGGCAGACAGGAATCTATTGAATTTTGCGACGTATGTCAGCATGTTTCCACAGCTTATTGCGGGGCCAATTGTTAATTATAATGAGGTGCGGGCAGAGCTTAATGAGAGAAAGACAACCCTTGATGGTTTAGAAAGGGGCGTTACATTATTTGTAATGGGTCTTGCATATAAGGTCCTTCTTGCTAATAAAATTGCGCATCTTTGGACAGATGTGCAGACAGTTGGTGCGTATGGAATTAATACTGCAACGGCCTGGCTTGGTTCATGGGGATATTCAATGCAGCTCCTGTTTGACTTTATGGGCTACTCTCTTATGGCCATTGGACTTGGCAGTATAATGGGATTTGTAATTCCGGAGAATTTTGATTCTCCATATATGTCAAGGTCAGTTACGGAATTCTGGCGCAGATGGCACATGACCTTAGGACGTTGGTTTAGAGAGTATGTGTATATTCCATTGGGCGGAAGCAAAAAGGGTGTTCCACGAATGATACTTGCATTATTTGTTGTGTGGGCACTTACAGGCTTATGGCATGGAGCGGATTGGAATTTCCTTATATGGGGACTATTCCTTTTTGTTATTATATTGATTGAGAAGCTTTTCTTAAAGAAGGTTTTTGATAAGGTTAAGATACTTGGTCACATTTATATGATGTTCATGATACCATTTTCATGGACGATATTTAATATATCAGACCTTAGTAGTCTTATTGCTTATATTAAGCGTATGCTGGGTATAGGCTTAGAGGGTTCGGTGACTGTAAATGCAATGGATAAGCTGATATCTCTTGGACAGACATATTGGTGGTTGCTTCTTATTTGCGTTTTCTGCTGTACACCGATACCACGTAAACTCGTAGACAAATATTACAAGACATGGACATGCAAGATAATCATGCTGGCTATATTCTGGTATGCTGTTTACCAGATGGCAAATGGTGGCGCTAATCCATTTTTGTATTTCAGATTCTAGGGGGGCATGCTATGAAGAAAATTATGGATTGCATAAGAGAATGTCCGCTGCTTCTGATGATTGTTTTGTCTGCACTGATATTTACGGCAGTGGCATATGTTAAGGTGTTGCTAGGTGATTATGACCTTAAGGTTACAATGGATCACCCAATGCTCGTTTCTGTTATCCTAGAAGAGAAACCGTCTTCAGAAAAACCGGAAAGCATGGGTTATGAGGAAGGAAGTACAACAGAAGCTTCTACTGATACAGAAGCTTCAACTGATACAGAGGCAAGCACAGAGGTGTCAACAGAAGCTACAGAGACTACTACAGAAGCGACAACTGAGGAATCTACATTGGGAGGCGGAACATCTCATGCCAATGTAAAGATTGAACGCCCTACAATATATTTAGATGTCAAGAAAAGGAAGTCAAGAAATGACTGCTATAATGATGTTAAGAAGATAGCACTTACAACTGACTATCCTTATGAGAAGAAAACAAAGGACTATTTCAAGGATGCCTTGTTTGTAGGTGATTCGAGAGTTGAAGGACTTGCTTTATATTCAGGTATAGATAACGCTGATTTTGCTTATATGGAGGGTCTTACTGTACAGGGGCTTATGGATTTGAAGATTGCCAAACTAGATGATAAGTCGGTTACCCTTCCTGAGCTTTTACAAGAAAAGGCATATAAGAAGATATTTGTAATGCTTGGTGTTAATGAACTTGGATATAACACTGATTATTATGTGGATGAATATATCAAGAAGATAAATGAGATACAGGAATTACAGCCTGATGCAATAGTATTTATGATGGGGTGTATGTATGTTACATCAGAGTATTCTAAGAATAATGATATTATCAATAATGATAATATTGATGACAAGAATAATGGAATAGCAAAGTTTGCTAATGGAATTGACTTATTCTATTTTGATGTAAACACGGCTTTATCTGACGACCATAGCGGATTAAAGGAAGAATATACCTGGGATGATATTCATCTTCAGGCACAATACTATGAACTATGGGAGAATTTCCTGTTAGAACATGGATTAAATGATGATATGTGGGAATAGACATAATATATACTAACTATTATAAACTCCCCGAATCCTGAGGTTCGTGGGAGTTTATTGTAATATAAGATTATATATATGAAAGGAATTTGCAAATGAATTGGATTAAAAAGACATGGAAGGGAATGCTTGTATGCCTTCTGATTGCAATTGCTTCATTTTTCTTAGGAAAACAGTTTCCTATCATTGGCGGACCTGTATTTGCAATAGTTGTAGGTATGATTATTACTTTATTTATTAAGGATAAGTCAGGTCTCATGCCGGGTATTACATTTACTTCTAAGAAGATATTACAGTATGCGGTAGTATTGCTTGGCTTCGGACTTAACCTTCAGGTTGTTCTTAAGACCGGTGCACAGTCACTTCCAATTATTATTGCAACTATAACTACTTCGCTTGTGATTGCATTTGTATTATGTAAGCTTATGCATATACCAGGTAATATTTCAACTCTTGTAGGTGTGGGTTCATCTATATGCGGAGGTTCGGCAGTAGCGGCAACTGCGCCTGTTATCAATGCCGATGATGAGGAGGTTGCACAGGCTATATCGGTTATATTCCTGTTTAATGTTATTGCGGCAATTGTATTTCCTTATCTGGGTACAGCAATCGGATTCTCGCAGATTAGTGGTGAAGGCTTTGGCATTTTTGCGGGAACAGCTGTAAATGATACGTCATCAGTAACTGCATGTGCTTCAACCTGGGATGCAATGTATAAGCTTGGAAGTGAAACTCTTGATAAGGCTGTTACAGTAAAGCTTACACGTACTCTTGCCATTATACCTATTACACTTGTTTTGGCATTTGTCAGAACTGCTGCTGAGAAGAAAAAAGGCGGCGAGGGTAAGATGGTAAGCATCAAGAAGGTTTTTCCATTCTTTATTTTGTATTTTATAGCTGCATCTGTTATAACAACAATAGCCTTCTCAGTATTTGCTGAGGGCAGCACAGCTTATGAAATATCATCAAATATTTTTTCTTTCCTTAAAGATGTTAGTAAGTTCTTTATAATATGGGCGATGGCAGCTATAGGACTTAATACAGATATTGTGAAGCTTGTAAAAACAGGCGGAAAACCTATTATAATGGGATTTTGTTGTTGGGTAGGTATTACAGGTGTCAGTTTGATTATGCAGCATATGCTGGGGTTATGGTAAAATTTGTCTTGAAATGAGGTTGTTATGGAAAAGAGAGAACGATTAGGAAGCCGAATGGGATTTATTCTTCTTTCGGCAGGATGTGCAATTGGATGTGGCAATGTCTGGAAGTTTCCATGGATGTGTGGACAAAATGGTGGTGGTGCATTTGTACTTATATATTTATTATTTTTGGCGCTTTTGGGACTTCCTGTGGTAACGATGGAATTTGCTATAGGACGTGCTGCACAGGCTAGTCCTGTTCGTATGTATCAAAAGCTTCAGAAAAAAGGGCAGAAGTGGCATATACATGGATATATTTCATTGATTGGTAATATAGCGCTTATGGCATTTTATTCTGTAGTGTCAGGCTGGCTTATTTATTATTTTGTAAGATTTATTTCAGGCAGAACTGACAGTCTGAGCTTCTCGGGTATGATTTCAGATGCCAGGATTAATGTATTCTATTTATTTATTACATTGTTTATTGCGTTCTTTGTACTTTGCTTTAAGATACAGGGCGGACTTGAAAGAGTTACAAAATACATGATGACTATACTTATGGGACTGATATTTATTCTTGCAATAAGAAGTCTTACTCTCTCTAAGGCAGCAGAGGGTGTATCCTTTTATCTTATTCCTGATTTTTCAAAGATTACAGGAGATGTGGTTGTGGCTGCCATGAATCAGGCATTTTTCACTATTTCTGTTGGAATGGGCTCGATGGCTATATTTGGAAGCTACATTGATAAGGAACGCTCGTTGCTTGGTGAATCTGTAAGTGTAATAACACTTGACACATTTGTTGCATTAATGGCAGGACTTATTATTTTCCCTGCATGCTTCACATATAATGTTGAAGTTACTGCCGGGCCAAGTCTCTTGTTTGACACAATGGCAACTGTTTTTACAAATATGAAAGGCGGAAGATGGTGGGGCACATTATTCTTCCTGTTTATGGTTTTTGCAGCTATGTCGACAGTGCTTGCTGTGTGTGAGAATATCCTTGCGATGGTAAGAGAGATAACAGGCTGGAATAGAAAAAGAGGATGTGTTGTATGCGGAATAGTAGTATTTGGTCTTGCACTTACAACTGCGCTTGGATTTAGTGTCCTCCATTTTCAACCATTTGCTAAGGGAACTACATGGCTGGATTTTTGGGATTTTATTGTTTCAGCTAACATTCTTCCGATAGGCTCTCTCATAATAGCAATGTTTTGTTGTAGCAGATTTGGCTGGGGCTTTGATAATTTTCTTGCGGAGGCTAATGCCGGAAAGGGTATAAAGCTTAAGCATTGGATGAAACCAATATTTAAGTATATTGTACCTGTTGCAATAATTTTCATTTATATTTACGGACTAATAACCTTCACATGGAACTAAATACAAAAAGATAAATTATATTAATTATAGTATTATTAATCTTCCACATAGCAGATGCATTATGTGGAAGATTTTTTTATATAACAGGAATTTCCTGTTATATAAAAAACGCTCCGCTAAGGATGCGCACTCGCGCGATAAG
>JAEDHX010000039.1 GCA_016296785.1 Coprococcus sp.
TCTACTTTGATGAACTTATCGGTACAACAATTAATGATAATGCAGGCAACAGTAATGCTGTTGTTTCATTGTCAACTCAAAATCATGATGCAATTGATGACATAAATTGCAACACATATACAAGCCAGTTAGGCACAGGAAAAAACTATAAAAACAGCAAAAGCAGATATTATTATAATCTCGATGAATATCGAAACCCTGGTGCCGATGGAATATCAACTATTGATGCAGGTAATCTGAATACGGCACAAAATGTAGTATCTTGGAGTGCTTCACAGTATGCAGCAGAAAATATCAGAAAGTATTTTTGCACAGAACCGGAAAACGAGGGAGTTATCAGTGGTCAAATTGACTTAACAGGGTACTCGTATTATCCTGTATCACCGATAGCAGCAGTTGAAGTTAAGAATTCTTCATTAATATTTGCTGTGGATAAAATAGAAGAAATTGAAAATGATACAAACAAAAGACCATCAGACAAAGACCATCAGCATTATATGATGCATTGTGGCTTGTTATACAACGTTGACAGAAACCTGACGGTTACAGATACAGTTTTTAAAGGCACCGTGGGCAAAAAAAGCACTGACACAGACAATAAGTATGATTCGGGTGCGCTGATTTTTGGCAAGGGCTGCGGAGATTTGACAACAAAGCCTGAGACTATAATAAAGATTACACTGACTAATGTAACTTTATCAGGATTATGCGTGAACGGTGTAGATCAAACCACAGTATACGCTCCGTTGCTGATTAATACTATTGAAAAAGGGGTTACCCTTACAGTAAAAGGTCTTAATTCCGGCACGGGATACAGTAGTACTCAATATGCTGCAACCAGTTTGGTGGGAATGGTAGGAAGCGAAACGGCTACAAAGCTTACATTAAGTTTTTCCAATGTGGCTTTGGATGGACGAATAATAGAAGGTGGTTCAACGGTTTATAATAATGGAACTGTAAGTGTGACTTATAATACCACACATTCTATTTTTACACATGCTACACTGTTGGAGTCACTGCAGTATGCTTCTGAAAGCTCTGCTACCTACAATTTTTATTCAACTGATAGCGAGGTTACTTATGGAGTCGAGTTATCAAACAAAAGCAGTCAAAACCCTACTGGTCGTAATCCGGAAAAACAGTATGAATACTACGACGGGGGATTTGTATCAGATATTCAGAATATAACATCAGCTAGTGAGGATGATGTAAAAGACAGATATTCAACCACAAACTTTTTGCGATATGTATATATTGTTGAGGGTACAGAAGGAAATTACCATGAGCTGGATATTAATCAAAAAGCTACCGGTCTGATTGCTGGATGCGGCACATATGGTGATCCATATATTATAAGAGATGATAAGCAACTTGTGTCACTTGCAAAATTTATAGAGAATCCAACGGATGATACTATAAAGTCTGGATTTGAGGTCACATTTAATACTAAGGTAATGGCTGATATGAAACAGACTGAGAACAGCTATCATACAAATGGGGGTGCTACGACAGCTGATACAGGAAGCGATATTACATATACATGGGATGGAACTAATTCCAAATGGACAGGAACAGACGGCAGTACATTAGATAACAAAAAAGCCATTTTATATTTGTTAAATGCATATTATGTAATCGAAAAACCTATAACAATTTCTATAGATACAACTACTTTCAAGGGCCTTGGTACATTAGAGAACCCTTTTAGTGGTGTGATTACTGGTAATAATATTGCTACAGTTTCTATTAGTGGTACAAATACAGGACTTACTAGTTTTGGTGGTTTAATTACATTCAGCCGTGGTAGTGTAGTAAAAGATATTACGTTAGATTATACAGATGCTGAAATTACGATGAATAACACTGGTGTGCCTAATAGTAGAAATAATCCATTCTTTGGCGGTGTAGTTGGATATTGTATGGGTGGAGATACAATTATTGACAATGTGTCTGTTAATTATGGCGTGGATTCAGTCAAACTGGGTGGAAGTCGTGCTCGTATGATTGCCACAGGTGGCTACGTCGGCCTTGTGGGTGGCTCAAGACAAATAACAGATTCAACTAATTATGAAAAGACTGGTGGGGGCGTGGTATTCCGTAATATGGGAGCTACAACACACAACTTTGAGAATACACTTTCTTATGCAAATGAGGAAGCTCCGGGATTGAAAGAAGATGGAACATCTGCTGATGGAGGTTGTACCTATTTCTATTGTAATGCCTATGTTGGTCGTGTATTGGACGGATATGCCTGCTATGATAATCCTGATGGAACTCAAGGTGCTTCTACATTAAAAAATACAGATAAAAACTATACAATCCCAGATTTGGTAAGTGGAACAGATGATTTATTAGTTGATAATAATTTTAATGTCACTGTAAAATCTTCACAGGGTATGTGGTTATTGTCTGCTATAGTAAATAGTGGCGCGGGCGCCATGGACACAACGGGAACTTATCAGGATTATGGCAATAACTGTTTTGTAGAAGCATACCAGCTTGGCAAGGTACGCAGTGGAGATTATGACAAAATTGGCACTAAGGAAGGAAAGTCCGACCTCGGTGATGAATCATGGTGGGGTGGGGAGACATATAAGGTTTCTTCGAGCGATAACACTCCTTTGACACGCGTTTCCTACCTTGTTAAAAAGTTCACCGCCACAACCAATGACACTTACTATGCTGACCAACTGACTGCTAGGAGCAACAGTAGTAATGCTAACAGCGAAAACAATCTTGTTGCCTTGACTTTAGACGCAACAGAAATTGATATGCGGGCCTATGGCAATGGCTTCCGGGGTATCGGTGGGAGCTATGGGGAGAAAAATAGTGGAAAAGACAAAGAAGTGAACAATGTTAGACGCCGCAGCCTTCTGGTAAGCGGAGTTAATGGAAGTGTAATAACGGATACAGGCACTACGATTTGGCTGGCTATGGATCAACATGATTATGAGGAAGAATACGAAAGTAAAATTTGGTCAAATCAGGGTGCCGGACTGTTCACCGTGTTTATGTATAAGGCTGGAAGCAACAGCCCATGTTTGGTACAGAATCTGACAATTTCCGGTGCCGTATCTGTCCGCACATATAATAATAATGGAGTGGAAGTTGGCATTACAAAGAAAGAATTTGACATGGGAGTAGGTGGCTTCGCGTCAAGACCGGGAAACTCTAAGAATCAAAAATTGCAATTCAATAACTTCCATTTGACAGAATTGAATGTTACCGGTGGTACAGCCACCGGAGGCGCAATTGGGCTTAATGAATGCTCTGGAGTTATTGAATTTAACAACTGGTCGATTAAGGATTCAAATGTTTATAAGTGGGTATATAACGATGGAAGTACGGGCGGTTTGGTTGGCTGGCATCATAGCGGGAATAAACTGATAATTAACGGCTATCTTGATTCTACCGGAGTATCTGATAAATTAAATGTAGATAATCTGAGCGTTTCTGTAATAGCGGATAATAAACAATATGGTAATATTGGCGGTCTGACAGGTGCAAATGACGACAGTGAAGTAGAGATTAAGAACCTCAATGCAAAAGAACTTACGGTAAAGGGACAAAGAGCAAGAGAAATTGGTGGACTGGCTGATGGGGGCAACCGTACTCTGACGATTAGTAATTGTAAATTGACAGATATTACAGTTGCCGATATTCCGGATAAATCTGGTAATTATGGTTCTGGATACGTCGGAGGACTTATTGGTTATTTCAAAGATAACGCTGCGACGATTGAAGGTGTTACCATAGATGGCAATTCAACTATCTTTGGATTTAGTAATAATGGTGATAGTCATGTGGGAGGAATGGTTGGACATGTAAATAACAAGCTTACTATGAAAGACTGTCATATTGTCGGAACAGTGCAGCAACCTATTCAGATATTAAGTAAGAAAAAATACGCTGGAGGACTGATTGGTTATAACAACTATTCTACTACTAGTACTACTATCACAGACTGTACGTTGTCATATGTAAATATCTTGTCAGAAGCTGAACATACGGGAGGACTTGTTGGATATATTAATAATGGATCTATATTAGCATCAAATGTAGCCTTCAAGAATGTGATAGTTGCTACAACAAATAACAAAAAGAGTGTAGGACTTCTCACTGGACATAATAATGGAAAGTCAATAAATGGTTATAATATTCTTGCAGATTCCTGTAAGGTAGGCTGGAAGAGTTCTGCTACTATAGATAATTTGAAAGACATTCAGTTAGATAACTCCAATAACAATGGACTTTGGCTGGGATATAGTAAAGGACAGGATAATAAATTGGTAGCTGTTGCTGTAAAAGGCGATAACCAACCGAAAAAAGATGTTGGTTATATAGAATCAAATAGTGTTCAGATTACATATGCTGACTATCCTGCTGATACAACAAATTGGGATGGAAATAAATCAGCCTATCCATATGTGGATGTGAACCCAAAGAGTGATATTTTGGTGAAGGATACAGTTGACTCAGTAACATCTACCTCCCTAACCGGAAATGCTATATATAATGGCATTGCCAAAGAGATATTGGAGAAGTCCGGCACATCCGATTCCGATAAGAAATATTGGAACCTGAATAATGATGACTTCAAAAGTTTCCTTGATGATACTAAAGATGTCTACCTCACTACCTATCAGGATGAGGAAAAAAGCACGACTTCTGTTAAGGAAAACGTAGATTTCCCTATTCTGGTTGTTAACAGTACTGCTGACGCGAATGAGATATGGAAATTTATTGCTGCAATGACCAACGTTAAAGATGTTTCTGATGCACAAAAACAGAACCCAAGCATTACTGCAAGTGCTTATCAGTGGAATCCCACTGCAGAATGTTTTGTAAGACAGGGCGATGCCAGTCTCAGTGTGTCAGGTACAAGTATTAGCGTCAACGGTGACTTATATGATAACCAGAAGAGTCAATTTACACTTTTGGATGTAATGTATGATGATCCAACGGATGTCAATGAGAATGGCTTTCACCTATATATTCCTGTCTTGGTGAAAAAGGTTATGGAGACTAAGCTCCTTATAAAACTTATGCCAGGTACAAACTATTATGCACCTCCGTACTTAAGCGCAAAGGATTATGCTACCGTAGGATTTGGCGAACCGGTTACTGCTTATATTGAGTATAATTACAATCGTAGTGGTAATGAATGGCAGGCTGCACTTGATAATGGAGAGAATCTGTTGTGGTATTATAATAAAGAACTTGATTTAGCTAAGATAGATACAAATAGTACAGAGTTGTATTTACCATATGGTACTCGCTTTACATTAGTGGACAGGCAGACCGGGCAGTATTATACTCATACATTTAGCGCAGACGATGACCAGCATAGCTTTAATCTGTCCAGCATGAAAGCACCTGATGAAAAGACAACATTTGAACCTGTTCCAATATGTGACCTTTTAGGACTTACTATTTCAGATGCTAAACCAGAAGAGACGGGGACAACATATATAAAGCTGGATAGTGAAGTTGGTGCTACAGTTAAAGTGGATGGGAACTATTATCGTAAGTGGGAAAATACGGATTCAGAAGATGTTGATAAGTATGTAATTAAGATAGGAGAAAATATTCCGTCAAATGATAATTCAGATAATTATTTACCTGAAGGCGAGGGCTACTACCTGACAATTTGGGTGCCTGAGACATCGGAGTTCTCTATTATAAGTAATCAGATAGAAAGTAAAAAGGATACACTTAATAGTGATAGTAAGGATGCACTACCGGCTGTTATAAAGGAATATAAGTATTCAAGCTATGTTATATATAATGGCGTACAACAGGAGTTTAGCATTGATACGGATCGCGTCAGAAATGGAATAGTACAGGCAGATAGTATTATGGAAAACGGCGATTCAATCAAGGTTACACTTACAAGTAAATTAAGTCTGACTCCTGAAGGTAAAGACAATTTTTACAATAAGGGACCTGGAAAGTTGAACCACCAGTTTAATATTGCCATGAAGAAGTATCTAAAGAAATCAATGGAGGACAACGTCATCGGTGCGGATAGCGTTAATTATACCTACACAGTTATGGCATCTGATGGTACTTCATTGTACACAGATACACAAACAAAAACAGGTATTGATAGTGATGATATATTTGATATTCAGGCTGACAGCGATGCCGATGCAGGTACAAAAATAGCATCTGCATTAAAAGCTGGCAACGATATCATAGTCAAGGCAGATGTCACTTTTAACTATTCCATGGCGGGAGAGTATTTCCCATCAAGAATTGCTGCAGATGAAACGGATGACAGTGGTATATCCGTATCAGCGACATCACGCGTTGCAAACGAGGCAAGCCAGCTACCGATTACATCAAACAAGGAGCCTAAGGAGGATTCTAAGCGTTATTATGTGACGAATCCATCAAGAGCGATACTTACATATTCTGCAATAGACAGAACCGGTGCTATTGATTATAATCAGCAGCTTGGTATTAATCCTAATGACAGTGAAGAGAATCAAAGCTATCTGATATATACAGTTGGTGATTATGATTATTCAAATATTGATTCTGATATACTTGATGAGGCTGTAAAGGTTAGATATACAATTTCCTTGTACCAGAAGGATGAAAATGGAAACTATAAGGATACTTCGCCTATTGATATAGCAGAATATCTTCAGAATGTAGAAGAGACAGGTGGAGCTACACTTACATTAAGTGATGATAAGAAGTATATGACCATTGAGAAAGACTTTACAAAGGACAGCTCTCTTCTTCATACAACAATAGCTCTTGATTATGCTCCACTTTCCGGTGCGGAATTTGAGGCTAAGGGCTATACATATGCGAACTACAGAGTAAAGCTTACAGCTGTACTTATTGATAGCTCTGGAAATGAATTGCAGGGTACGGTAGCGACTGATTATATAGTATATACAAATGCCCGAATCTATCAGCAGATGATACAGGATGCGAATTAATAATAGTCCTATTAGGGACGAACTTACTTAAGGCAGTATAAAGAAACAATAGGAAAAGAGGTGATAAACAGTGCCAAAGGATTCTAATAAAGATGTAAAAACAGATGAGCTGACAGCACAGGAGTGCTATCAGATTGCTGATGAATACATGGAAAAACTGGATAGACAAAGAGGTATTTTTATTAAGGCCGGCCTTTTTGTATTTGCGGCACTGTTTGTCATTGCATTTGCAAGTATTGCATGGTTTGTGAACAATAAAAATGTAACATCTGGCAGCAGTGCAATTAAGAGTAAAGATGGCGCTTTTGAAATAGCTGCAGAAGGAACACTTGCTGATAAAGGAACCTTTGATAATAAGCTTAGCGCATCTGTTACTCAGGGTACGGAAGTAACTATTGATGGTAAGAATTATGTGAAAACAGATGCAACGCATTCTTCAATTTCCTGGGCCATGACAGCTGATAGTAATATTGGTAATCTTGGCGAGGATGGTGCAGGTATTAAGCCGGGTTCAACAGGCAAAATTACATTTTATATACTTCCTCTAAAATCAGGGGAAATGCATGTTAAGCTTGATTTGTCAATGTTAGGCTTTGACGATAAGAATAATGTGGCTGATGAGGCTGCATGTATGCTTATGGAAGGCCATATCCTATTATTTGCAGGCTATGATAATGAAAGCGATACATATAGCGGATGGATATCTGAGGATGCTGATACCTGGGAGCTTACACTTGACGATGGTACTGATGCTGAGCCGCATCAGTCGGTGCTTATGCGTACAGAAGAAGGCAACCTTGTTTGGGCAGCAGAGGTTACAGAGGGCAAGGCTTATCCTATTTCGATTTACTGGATATGGCCGGAGGTATTTGGACAGTACTTATTTAAGGACAAGACATATATTGGAAACAGGCCTGTTATGTTCAAGACAGATGCTGTAGCTGATGCAGAAACAGTTGATCCTGCGGCAATGCCGGCTGACCTGTTTGTGAAAATGTATGACAGGTCATTAGGAAATGGCAACTCAAACCGCTATTTTATGTGGACATCATATTATAATGAATTTATAGCATTAATAACACCTGAATCATTAGCAAATATGAGGAGTGGTAGCTTCAATCCATTGATTTATGGAAATATGTGTACCTTCTATAATATGGCTGATCAGTATTTGGGTGAAAAAGTTCGTTATGTTAATATAGTACTTGATGCGAAATAGCAAATTATAATGTATAATATTAATTAACTGAAAGGAGCAGAGTCATATGAGAAGGCACGAAGATGATAATACGGCTAATTCCGGTTCTCATAAAATAAGAAGATTGCCTATGTCAAAGAAGATGGCAGCACTTATGGTAGTGGTTGCCCTTGTTTGCGTTCTTGCCGTGCCTGTTACTGCGTGGTTCTATTACTATAGAAATATTCAGACAATTACCAAGATTAATGCTCCAAATGCACTTGTTATCGGCTCGGGAAATGCAAAGGACATCACACAGCTTGAGCTTGCTGATATTGATGTCTCTAAGGAACCAAAATATAAGGATGTAGTATTTTGTGTATATAGTAACAGACCTATGGATTATCATTTGCAGCTTGCACATACAACAAATATTGGTTTTACTTATACTATATACCCTGCTAAGAAGACGGAGACTACAGGTGACATATTGATTACCTATAATGACGATGATTTCTATTTTGATGATTCTACTGCCATTTCAGGCGGATATCTGAATCAGAATGCGAGTACCAATATCGCTGAGTCGACAGGCGTTTATCATGATAAGACATATGACGGTCTTAATGATACTGCAAATGTATATAATAATGTACAAAAGAACGCAGAACCATTATATTGGAAGACCTCAACGCCACGTAGTCTGGAATATGATATTGAAACCGGGTATTATATTAATTATTATGTGTTAAGAATTTCTTGGGATTCGAGCATACAAAACAACAAAGAAACAGATATGGTATATCTCATGGCTGAAGCGGCCTTAGAAATTTCTACTGAGTAGAATATTTTGGGGTTATAGGAGGTGAATGAGCCATTATTAACATTAACAACAAAGAAAGAACAGCTGAAAAAATAACTGAAAAAATAATTAAAAAAACAACTGAGAGTAGTATTAGTAAAAATGCATTAAGACGTAGATTTACAACCGGCATATTAGCTGTTTTGGCAGCTCTTCTTGTTGTTGTAACAGCAACCTATGCATGGTATATTTATAATACAAAGGGTCATACGACAGATGTAAGGATGGCGGCAGGTACAGGAACTAATCTGCAGATTAGCAGTGAATATGATACAGGCTATGGTTCGGCTGCTGTTCTTGAAAGCTTCAACGGACGTCTTACTCCGGTTTCAACGGATAAGATTGCTAATGGCTTTCAGCAGGCGGCAGGATTTACATCAGGCAAGGAAGGACAGGCAGGACTGGTTATTAATTTCTTTAAAAACAGCAAGCCAACCGACTATTATACTACCAGTTTATATCTTAGAACTAATGGTGTAGCGACTGATGTATATATAGCTGATATAGGCTTTGAAGACAATGACCTTGAGAATCCTATTTCATCTGCAATAAGAGTAGGCTTTGTAGTTCATGCACCGGGAAGTAACGGTAAGGCTGTATCAGAGTATATATTTGAAATAAGTGATATTAAGAATCCGGAGGCTGAGTATAATACAGCTACAGGAAAAGAGGGCTATGTCCTTGACAGCACAAAGACTGATGGAACGACTGTTCCATTTACACCATATAACAAGGACGCGTATTGCATATATGACAGGAATACAGGAGTAGTTACGTTAAAGGAGAATTCTTTGAAGCTGTGCACTGTTGAAGGTGATGGTAATGGTAATCAGGGAACTCCTGTCCGTGTTGATGTATATATCTGGCTTGAGGGCTGTGATGAGGATTGCGTTGATAATTTGTGCAATGAGACATTGGAAAAGCTGGCTGTTTCATTTGCAGGAGTTGTAAGAAATTAGAAGAATATTAGTAAGAAATCAAAAAGATTATAGAAGAATATTGAAAGAAGAAAGTATTATATAAGGGGGTGGGCATATGAACGAGGAAGTTAAAGGTTTAAAGAAGTCGCTTGTTATGGCAATAGTCGGTATTATGTTATTTCTTATATCGGCAACAGGCGTGACCTTTGCATGGTTTTCTTTGTCAGGAAGAGCTCACACCAATATTACTCCGATGGGAGGAACTATAAGTGAAGGAGATACGGTTCTCCAGATTTCAACCTCATATAACGGACCATTTGATAAGGAATGCAATCTTGTAATTAATGGTCAGGGGGGAGATTTGAGACCTGTATCAACACTTGATTTAGAGCATTTCTATAGAGTGATAATGCAGGATGATTCAGGCATGGCGCTTCTATATGAGAATGCTGATAAGGATGTTGACAAGGATACTATTCATGGTACTGTGTATTTAAAATGCCTTAACGTTCCATGTGATGTGTATTTTAACAGAGATGATTTGAAGCTTGGAAGTGATATTCAGACACTTGCAGCTATGAGACTTGGGATGAAGATAACCTCTCATGCAGGAACAACAATATATGTATTTAAGCTTGATGAGCTTGGAGATACAGCCTTGGCGCAGCAGACAGCTACAGTTCCTGATGATAATACAGTTGTTTCTTCGATTACAGAGAAGGGTAAGGCTACATATGCTAATGATATTTCAGAGAGTATTCTTTCATATATGGCCGTGCCTGTTAATAACGGAAAAGAATATGGTGCCGGTAGTAATTTGCTTGTTAAGCTGGATGCTGATGAAGTAGCTACAGTAGAATATTGGCTATACCTTGAGGGCTGTGACAAGAATTGCATTAATCCGGTTCAAAATAGAGATATGGATATCAGTCTGGCATTTGCCGGAGTTGATGTGGAATAGCAGATAATAAGGGGTGTGCGGTATGAAACACAAGCTCAAGACCTGGTTTATATTTGTGACGTGTATTGTGGCGTTAATGGCGGTTACATTTGCTACATATGCATGGTTTACGATAAACCGTAAGGTTTCAACCAGCACGGCTACAGCAAGAACGGGCGAGGAATCCTTAGAGCTGCAGATAAGCAGCAACGGAGGCTCGGACTTTAAGAATAGTAGCCCGGCTAAGATTCAACAAGTAAATAAAACAGATTTAAACTGGCTTATGCCTGTATCTACGGCAGACTTGAAGAGCTTTGTGTATTCACCTGTTACAATTGATGGTATGGCTAAGTCCTTTGAGCTGGTGAGTGATGAGAGCAATTACTATCACGGCAGGATATACTTGTGTGCTAAGGGTGAGGGAATGCCTGAAGGAAGCAAGGTAGACTTGTATCTTGATGAAAGCAGAGGCATTCTTGGTAATGATGTTGATGAAATGTTGCTCAATGCAGCAAGACTTGGATTATCCTTTGATAATGGCTCATCGGGCAACGTAATACTAAGACTTAGCGATAAATCAAATCCTAATAATCAGCAGGTCTATAATACAGTTATCAATGGAGAGGTGCTTGGTGATGATCAGGTCCTGTCATATGGAAGAAATGGTGTAAAGGCAGCAAAGGATCCAAGTTCATTAGTTGATGACTATTTGATTTCATTTGGAGATAATACGGCAGAAGTTCCGGATAAGCCACTCCTTGAAATGGAAATAGGAAGGATATATCAGTTGGATATATATTTCTATTTGGAGGGCTGTGATCCTGATTGTAGTGACTCGATAAGCTTTGATGTGGCAGATATTCATCTTGCCTTTTATGGCATGTTAAGCAAGGAGGGAAGATGATGAAGCATAATGATAGCAATAAGGTATTAACTAAAGAACTTAATAAAGACAGCAATCAGAAGAAAACAGGAATTAAGCAGAGATTATATGTTTCGGTTGTCCTTACGCTTATTGCTCTTGTTGCTATAACGGCAGCGACAGTTGCCTGGTTTTCGATAGCAGATAATACTAAGGTCAATACTATGGCACTTGACATTGTAACTGATGTTGAGATGAGAATGGATCTTGATCCACATAGCACAATTGACCAGTATGTAAGGACATTATCCTTTGAAGCAATAGCAAACAGAATACAGTCGGAGAAGGGCTTTTCAGTGGCAAATACACCGCTAGAGCCTGTTACAACTAATGACTGTATGATATTTAGATATGAGGATGGTTCGATAGTTAAAAGTGATAGTGGAGCATATTTGGAATTCACGCTTCATTTTATGGCGGCTAAGGATATGATAGTTCATCTTACCAGCGCTAATAGCAGTGATGATGTATCTGACGGTACCTCAATAGGTTCGAATGTGCCATCACTTTCACAGTCGATGAGAATATCATTTACTGCAGATGGACAGACATATATATATGATCCGGGACTTGGCGATACAAGAAGTGTGTCGGGAACATTTGCAACCTTTGGATTGCCGCCTGAATCGCAAATGGAGCTTAGCGATAATAATGCAATGTTTACGCTTAAGGAGGGTGTGAACAAGCCTGTAAAGGTCCATATCTGGATAGAGGGTACAGATCCTGAATGTACGGATGAGATTAAGAAAGCGGAATATAGTATAAAGCTTAGATTTAGCGGAACTGATATGGAAGGCAAACCGTTTTCATAGATGATGAGATAATATATTTACGAGGGAGAAGAGCATATGAAAAAAATAGGAACTATATTGGTTAGTATTGTTTTATGGGTGATTATTCTTGTAGCTGCTTTATTTGCATTTACAACTATGGCAACTAAGGATGACAATAATGTATCAAGCGTATTTGGTTATACACCAATGGTGGTAAAGTCTAATTCCATGGTACCAACCTTTGAGAAGGGTGATCTTATCTTCATAAAGAAGTATGACACATCTAAGCTTGAAGAGGGAGATATTATATGTTTCCATACCATAATTGAAAATGAATACGCACTTAATACTCATAGAATTAAGTCAATAGAGATAGTGGGCGGAGCAAGAAGCTATACAACCATAGGTGATAATAACGATGGCATAGCTGACCAGCATATTATTTCTGACGGTGATATTGTTGGTAAATACATAGGCCACTGGCCAAAGGTAGGAAAGATTATGGATTTCCTTTCAAGTAGCTTGGGATTCCTTTTGGTAATAGTAATTCCTATGCTATTGTTCTTCATATACCAGGTGTATAATCTTGTTATGATTAATATAAAACTAAAGAAAGCTGTTGCTATTGAGAATGCTAAGGCTGTAGAAGAAGCAAAGCTTTCTGTACGTGATAGTAGTGATGCCGATGCTAAGCTTGCGGAAGCAGAGGCAAAGCTTGCGGAAGCAGAGGCGCTTAGGAAGATGGCAGAAGAGCAACTCGCTAAAGCAAAGTCAGAGGAAACGACGGATAAGGAGGGCTAAGCGTAGTGGATGAATTTTTGAAATTTGCTTATGAAATTCTGTCACAGGTTGTGTATAACATAGCACATTTGCTGGCAGCATTGTTAAAAGTATTTATTACAGGATGGGTAGAGTATTTTCTTATATTCAAGACATATTTCCCAACGCTTAACGCAGTCGGCAAAATATTGTCAATAATATTAATGCTTATTCTTATTGCAATTCCTGTACTTATTGTACTTTTAGTAGTAAAGAAGCTTGTGTTAAGGCATCAGCTCAAGAATGATACGATGGATAATTCAGAGCTCTATAAGGAAATTGGCCGCCTTAATAAGCAGGTACTTAATCTCATGGAAGAGAAAAACAGCATATTGGCACTTAAGGTTAATGCAATGGGTGGAACAGAGAAGATTCCTTATATGGGAGCTTCAGCACTTATTGATGATGCAATTCCTACAGTTGGTAACGTAACAGGAGGTGCCAGTGCTGAGGCAGCGGCTACAGGCACAGCAGTTACTGCAAATGTTGCAAATGGTGCAGTTGTTAAGGCCGTGCTTGAGGATAAGCCTGATGTTGTACATCGTTTTCCAAAGCTTACTCTTGTGGATGAAAAATATGCAAATTATGTTCAGCCGCAGTTTGATAATGATATATCCCTTGAGGATTTTGTAGAAGGGTACAGACTGTTTGCGGCAAGTCAGTTGCATTTGTATTATACACCTGAGATTGTAAGAAGATTCGTTGCAGGTATGGCAGCAAGTAAATTGCTTATTCTTGAAGGTATATCAGGTACAGGTAAGACGAGTCTTCCATACTCATTTAGCCGATATATGGACAATCCTTCAACAATTGTATCTGTTCAGCCTTCATACCGAGACAGAACAGAGCTTCTTGGTTACTTTAACGAATTCTCAAAGAGATTTAATGAAACGGAGTTTTTAAGAGCACTTTATGAGGCGAACTACAGACAGGAGCCTACAATGATAGTTTTAGATGAGATGAACCTTGCCCGAATTGAGTATTACTTTGCAGAGATGCTGTCTGTTCTTGAAATGCCAAGTAAAGAGGAATGGGTTCTGGATCTTGTCCCTACAGCATGGGAGGGAGATCCGGTATTGCTTGAGGGTGGAAAGATACATGTTACTGATGGAACCTGGTTTATCGGTACCGCTAACAATGATGATTCCACATTTACTATCACAGATAAGGTTTATGACCGTGCTATGCCTATAGAGCTTAATGAAAGAGCGGATGCATTTGAATGTGAACCACATCCTCGTTGTGAGATAACAACAGAACATCTGCAGTATTTGTTCCAGAAGGCTAAGGTTGAACATCCTGTTAGCGAGGCAATGCTTGAGAATATGCATAAGCTTGACAGATACCTTCTTACAAGATTTAAGCTTTCGTTTGGTAACCGTATTATTAAGCAGATGTATGATTTCATACCTGTATATGTTGCCTGTGGAGGAACAGAGCTTGAGGCTATGGATTATATACTGGCACGTAAGGTACTTAAGAAATTTGAGAGTATGAATGTAAGCTTCGTAAGAGATGAAATTACAGGACTTATCAACTATATCGAAAAGATATTTGGAAATGAAGGAATGATTGACAGTAAGGATTATCTGAGAAGAATACAGAACCTGTATTAATGTATTAGGAGAGATACTATGGATGAAACGATTGAAGAATTATATTCAAAATATACAAGCAGTATAGAAGAAGCTTTAGCAGACGACAGGTACTTTCAGTATCTCTTTGAGATGATTCAGGCCAGTGAGAATACACTTCACCAGACGAACAGAGTACTGCACAAGGTGGTTGATGAAAGCTGGCTTACTGTTGTTGAGGATGGAATCGAGGCTATCTTTAATATTGTTGATAAACCAAGACGATTTATTACAACAAGTGAAGAGATTGTTCCGGTTGAGCTTGCTAAGAAGATTACGGCTGACAGTGTACGTCACCTTAGCCAGAATACGCAGTTTATTGCGACAAATGCAGCCGGTGAAATGCATCCTACAAAGATTTTAAATGTTACAACTGAGGAAAGCTATGATTTGTATGAGAATAGATTTGTTTATCATCTTATACAGAGATTGTTCTCTTTTGTAGACAAACGTACAGATGTAATCTTCTGGGCTACCGGCGATGAGACCTGCAATATTATGAGCATGGAGAGCAAGGTCGATGATGCCTATGAGGAGATTACATATAAGGTTGAGATGATGGTCAAGAATAAGCAGAGTCTTGTTGAAAACGACTCTGATAACATGAGCGTGTTCAAGAGAATTGACCGTGTAAGACGTATGTCAAGGGTACTGCGTTCAAGCTCCTTCTGTGAGATTATGAATGGATGTGCCAAGGTATATAGTCCTATCCAGAGAACGAACCTTATGATGAAGGACCCTGACTACCGCAGATGTTATAAGCTGTGGCAGTTTATAGAAAGCTATGATGAGGTCGGTTACAGTATCGAAGCACAGGATTCTGCAATGGAATTCGATGAAGAGTATCTGTTACAGATGTACATCAATATGATTAACAATTATACTGTATTTAAGAGCCTTCTTGAATCTGACCCAAGAAAGATGTGGGAGATTGAAGTAGAAAAGAAGGAGCCTGTTAAGCCTAAGTTTATTAAGGAAATTAAGGAAGAGATAGTTGATTGCCCTGATTTACCTGACGTAGAGATTCGAAAGGTATTTGTTGAGGAAGTAACGCAGGCACAGCTCGATGCTGAGGCAGCTCTTGAGGAAGAAAAGCAACGAAGCGCAGATCTTGAGCAGACAATATCTCAGATGGAATATAGCCTTTCTGATATGCAGTGGCAGATGGATTCCCTTAATGAACAGATGCTTCAGCTTTCAGAGATGAATCAGCAGGCAGAAGAGGATAAGGCTGCCCTGATGGCTCAGATTGAAGAATTAAAGGCGGATGCAGAAGCAAGAGTTGCAGCAGCTAAGGCTGAGGCTGAGGCTAAGATTGCAGAAGCTAATGCAGAGGCAGAAGATAGAGTTGTGGCTGCTAAGGCTGAAGCGGAGGATAGAGTTGCTCAGATTACGGCAGAGGCAGAGAATAAGGTTGCAGAGGCTTATGCGGATGCAGAGGCTAAGGTAGAAGCGGCTAATGTGGATGCAGAAGCAAGAGTTGCAGCTGCTAAGGCTGAAGCGGATGCTAAGGTAGATGCAGCTAATGCAGATGCAGAGGATAGAGTTGCAGCAGCTAATGCGGATGCAGAAGCAAGAGTAGAGGCAGCAAGAGTTGATGCAGATAATAAGGTT
>JAEDHX010000107.1 GCA_016296785.1 Coprococcus sp.
TACAAATCGTTTTACCATAAATATCCATATCAAAATCAAAAATATTTGTCTCTATTGTAATATTTCCATCATCATTTACAGTAGGATTGTCTCCGATATTTGTTATCCCTCTATAGTATCTATAGGGATCATATCCCTTATCAATATCTGCATCTACTATTCTTATTCTTGTTGCGTATACACCGGCAGGCGGGTATATTTTCTTTGAATCAGGCATAACATTTGCTGTTGGAATTCCTATTGTTCTACCAAGCTGCTTACCTTTAATCACATTTCCTGTAATACTATAAGGTCTGCCAAGAAGCATAGCACATTCCTTCATATTACCTTCATTAATAAGATTCCTTATGGAAGTTGAACTAATAACATGCCCATTTGACGAACACTTCTTTGGAACAGCAATAAGTTTATAACCATATTTGCCTGAGAGCTTCTCTAATAATGCTATATCACCACTTCTTCCCGCTCCAAATCTGTAATCCTCTCCTACAACTATGTACTTAGCATGAAGCATATCAACAAGAATATCCTTAACAAATGTCTCCGGCTTCATAGCTGCAAACCTATCGTCAAATGGATATTCATACATAATATCAATATTAAGATTCTCCGCAATTTGCTTCTTTTCGGACTCAGTATATATAAATTTCATCTCATCAACATTAAATACCGAGTTTTCTTTATATGAAAATGTAAATAAAAGACTTGTATAGCCTTCCTTTTCAAGTCTTTTAAGATGATTTACCAGCAGCATGTGACCTTCATGTAATCCGTCAAACTTACCTAGTGCCACAGCACAGCTGACATCGCTATTTAATTGTAATTTTCTGGTGTCACTTATATAAATCATATACTAATCTTTCTTTATGCTTATTCGTTTTCTAAAAACATCTTATATGGCACATATTGTTTTTTCTGCTTATCATAATAGTATAACGCTGTAAACCTTCCGGTGTCATCATATATTCTGATGTTTGTATCATTTATAATAATATCTTCATCAAAAGAAGATGGAGATAATTTATTCCCATTTCTTAATAGCTTCATTGAAGAAGAATTAACATGAAGCTCAGGCAATTCAGCCATAAGCTTATCAGTACCAAGAATATAATTCATCAATGTTCCATTATCTCGTGCCGCTTCAACCTCACTAAGCTTAAGACTGTCTTTGACATCAAAGCCCTTAACCTCTGTCCTTACAAGTCTTTCCATAACAGCTCCGCACGAAAGCTTTTCTCCAATATCACGGCACAGACTTCTTATATATGTCCCCTTTGAACAGCTCACATTAAATGTAACTCTTGGCAGGTTAATCTCTAAAATATCTATGCTGTATATCTCAACGCTACGTGGTTGTCTTTCTATTTCTATACCCGCTCTTGCAAGCTCATATAATTTTTTTCCGTTTACTTTAATTGCTGAATACATAGGCGGAATCTGTCCATAGCTGCCTACAAATGACATAATTGATGAAATAACAGTTTCCTCATCAGGAATGTTATTATTCACAGAAATAATATTACCTGTCATATCTTCTGTATCAGTTGTTTTACCAAGAAGCATGACACATCTGTATGATTTGTTTTTGTCTGTTATAATATCACACATTTTTGTCGCATTACCAAGGCACACCAAAAGAACACCCTCCGCCATAGGATCAAGTGTTCCTGTATGTCCAATCTTCTTTTGTTTTAGTATGCCTCTAAGCTTTGCAACAACATCAAAAGATGTAAAGCCCTGTTCTTTATATATATTTATAAAACCGTTTATCATTAATCAAGCCTCTAATTAAGCTATATATCACATATCTAACTGACTGCTTATTTCATCAACAATGGCAGCTACTATTACTTCCGGATCTCCTGTCATGGAAAATCCTGCCGCCTTAATATGCCCACCACCGCCATGGCTGCAGGCAATTCGGCTTACATCAACAATATTGTTGGCTCGAAGTGATATTTTAAAGGTATCAGTACCGGTCTGATACATAAAAAATGCTGTTTCAACGCCCTCTGTAATTCTTAGCTGGTCAACAATACCATCAGTGTCAAGTGATGTGGCACCAACACTTTCAAAATCCTTAGAAGTAAGTACACTGTTAATTATCTTACCATCTGCAAATAAAACAGCCTTAGTTAATGCCAGTCCAAGTAGCTTATTTTGCACAAATGTTTTCTTATAGAAGGTCTCATCTATAACAACATGTGGTCTTGCTCCCTTTTCAATAAGAATACCTGCTGTATTCATTGCATTAAAGGTTGTATTACCATGCTTAAACACGCCTGTATCATGGACAATTCCCATATAAAGACATTCAGCTGTGTCAGTATTAATTCTGTCAGCATCAAGAAGCTTGAATATTGCTTCAGCTGCCGAACAGGCATCAACATCTACATAGCAAACATCACCAAAGCCTGTATTAGAAATATGATGGTCAACACATATAGTACGTTTAGCATTTTCATAATACTTTACAAAATCACCTGTTCTGTCAAGATCTCCACAATCACAAACAATACATAACTCATATGTTTCATCATCTGTTTCATGTTTAATTCTGTCAGCATTTTTAAGCATAAGAAATTCCTTAGAGAATTCCTCTAAATATATTTGTACCTTCTTATTGTAATTACTGACTATATAGTTGTATAAGCCTACAGTAGAACCTACGCAGTCGCCATCAGGTCTTATATGACCTAAGATGGCGATACTGTCTGCAGCTTCTATTTCTCTAATAAAATCATTCATATGCTATGATTAATCCTCTTCTGATACATCCTCTGTTTCGTCAGATACTATATCCTTTACAGCATCATCAATCTTTTTTGACATTGTTACGCCATATTCAATTGACTGATCCATGATAAATGTAATCTCAGGGGTATTTCTGAGATTAATTGAATGAGCAAGCTCTCTTCTTATATAACCCATGGCACTATTTAAGCCTTCTAGTGTATCCTCAACAGATTTCTGATCCCCGAGTACACTTATATAGGCCTTGCAATATTTTAAATCAGGAGTTACCACTACATCAACAACTGAAGTAAGTGGATTAATTCTGGGATCTTTTATCTCCCTGCTGATTATTCTGCCAAGCTCTCTTTGAACCTGCACATTAATCCTGTTATTTTTTACACTATTCTTTCTCATATTATTTTCTTGGAACCTCTACCATCTGATATGCTTCAATCTGGTCTTCTTCAGTAATATCATTAAAGTTTTCAAGAACAATACCACATTCAAAGCCTGATTTAACTTCCTTAACATCATCCTTAAATCTCTTAAGTGACGCAAGCTTTCCTTCGTATATAAGGTTACCTTCACGTGTTATTCTTACGCTACAATTTCTTGTAATAATACCATCAAGAACATATGAACCTGCAATCACACCAACATTTGAGGCCTTATATGTCTGTCTAACTTCGGCATGACCAATAATCTGTTCTTCAAATATAGGATCAAGCATTCCCTTCATAGCAGATTCAATATCCTCTATAGCATTATAAATAACTCTGTATAATCTTATATCAACGCCTTCTGCATCAGCAATATCCTTAGCTCTTGCATCTGGTCTGATATTAAAGCCGATTACAATTGCATTTGAAGCTGATGCAAGTATGATATCTGATTCATTAATTGCACCAACACCAGCATGAATACACTTAACAGCAACCTCTTCATTTGAAAGCTTACATAAGCTCTGCTTAACAGCCTCAACAGAACCCGGTACGTC
>JAEDHX010000040.1 GCA_016296785.1 Coprococcus sp.
AGAAGATTGACAGCAACGGTAAATTTGATTGGGTAACTGTTCCAGGCTATACAGTTGATGATAAAATTCCTTATGGACACGGTGAGAAGTCTGTAATGATGATTGAAGAATTTATCAAGTTAAAGCCTATCGAGCGTTATGCAATTCGTTGGCATATGGGTTTTACCGAGCCAAAAGAGAATTGGAATTATTTGAGTGCGGCTATCAAGAAATATCCTCTTATTATCGCTGTTCACGAAGCAGATGTGGAAGCAACCTACGTTCTGGAAAAGGAAGAATAAGCTATGACTAAAAAGGACATTAGGATATGCAGATATATATAAGGATGATTTATATCGTTATCTAAGGAATAAGGGATATACTGATGATAAGCTGAAGGACTCAGGACTTGTCAATATATCAGAGAAGGAAGGCGGCACAGATAAATTCTGGAACAGAGCCATGATTCCTATTTTAGATATTAATGGGAAGGTTATTGCCTTTGGTGGAAGAGTGCTTGGTGATGGCAAACCTAAATATATAAATACTAGTGATACACCTGTATTTGATAAAAGCAGAACTTTATTTGCTATAAATATTGCAAAAAAAAGCAGACGCAAGGGTTTCATATGCTGCGAGGGATATATGGATGTAATATCTATGCACCAGGCTGGCTTTGATAATGCAGTTGCTTCACTTGGAACAGCATTTACATTTGGACATGCTAATATTATTAAGAGATATGCAAATGATGTATATCTCGCATATGACAGCGATGAAGCAGGTGTTGCTGCAACGCTTAAGGTTATAGCGATTCTGCGCGAGGTTGGTGTCAATGCAAGAGTTATTAATATGAGACCATACAAGGATCCTGATGAGCTTATCTTCGCGATAGGAAGTGAGGGCTTCGAGGAGAGAATCAGCAAAGCTGAGAGCGCTATGATGTTTGAAGCCAGGATATTGTCAGAAAGATATAATCAAAATGATCCACAGGAGAGGACGGCCTTTCAAAATGAGCTTGCTAAAAAGTTAGCAGTTATTGAGGATGTTCTTGAAAGAAATAATTATATAGATGCTGTTGCAAATCTGTATCATATAGATTCCAGTGCACTAAAGCAGAAGGTTATAGAATATGGAAGTGCAGGTATTGCAAGGAGCGAGGTGGCTGCGAGGGAAGAACAGCGAACAAGGAGACAGGCTGATAATGCTGTTTCGGAGAACAAAACAGCGAAGCTGTTGCTTACCTGGCTTGTAAATGAGCCATCACTATTTGATGATATTACAGGAATAATTGATGAGAATTCATTTGAGGATGGCATTTATCGAATTGTTGCTTCTAAGCTGTTTGAGCAATACAGGCAATATGGAAAGGTTGAGCCTGCAATAATAATCAATTTGTTTGAGTCAGTTGAAGAGCAAAGAATAGTTGCATCGATGCTTCAGACTGATTTGAGTATAGATATGACAAATGAAGAAATCAATTCAGCGATTACTGATGTTGTCAGAAAGATTAAGCTTGCCAGTATAGAGGAGGAATTGCTTCGTACAAATGATATTTCAAGAATGCAGGAGCTTATCCGGGAAAAGGCAGGTATAAATAAGCTGAATATTTCATTAAAGAATGGATAAACTATTTTATATTTTATGGAGGAATAAAGATGGAATCTAATGAGAACAAAGAATTAATTGAAGAGAAGTTTCAGCAAAAGCTGCAGGGGCTGCTTGAGATGGCTAAAAAGAAGAAAATGGTTATAGAAGATACTGAAATTATCAGGTTCTTTAACGATGCCAAGGAAATTGAGCTTGATTTAGAGAGAATGGAAGCTATTTTTTCATTCCTTGAGAGCAATAATGTTGATATACTTACAATCACTGAGGATGATGAGGAAGACGATATAATTCTTGATGACATGGATGAGGAAATGGAGAAAATCGATGTTACAGACATGTCAGTTCCTGAAGGTGTTAGTATAGAAGACCCTGTAAGAATGTACCTGAAGGAAATCGGTAAGGTTCCACTCCTAAGTGCAGAGGAGGAAATTGAACTTGCTAAGAAGATGGAGGATGGTGATGAGGCTGCCAAGAAGAAGCTGGCAGAGGCTAATCTTCGTCTTGTTGTAAGTATAGCAAAGAGATATGTTGGAAGAGGTATGCTGTTTCTTGACTTGATACAGGAAGGCAACCTTGGTCTTATTAAGGCAGTAGAAAAGTTTGATTATAGAAAAGGATATAAATTCTCAACATATGCAACCTGGTGGATTCGTCAGGCGATTACAAGAGCTATTGCAGATCAGGCCAGAACAATAAGAATACCTGTTCATATGGTTGAGACAATTAACAAGCTTATTAGAGTATCAAGACAGCTTCTTCAGGAGCTTGGAAGAGAACCACAGCCGGAAGAGATTGCAGAGGTTATGGATATTCCTGTAGAGAGAGTTCGTGAAATCCTTAAGATTTCACAGGAGCCGGTTTCATTAGAAACTCCTATTGGTGAGGAGGAGGATTCTCATCTTGGAGATTTTATTCAGGACGATAATGTTCCTGTACCTGCTGATGCGGCAGCATTTACATTATTAAAAGAACAGCTGGTTGAGGTGCTTGATACACTTACTGAGAGAGAAAAAAAGGTTCTCACATTAAGATTTGGTCTTGAGGATGGACGAGCTAGAACACTTGAAGAGGTTGGTAAGGAATTCAATGTTACAAGAGAGAGAATTCGTCAGATTGAGGCAAAGGCACTTAGAAAGCTCAGACATCCAAGCAGAAGTAGAAAGCTTAGAGACTACATTTATTAAGGTATAGTAGGCATTTTGATTACATTTAGGGCATAAAAGGCTGATGAAGGACATAGAATTATCTATTAGAATGAAGGCAGTTGCAGATATGGTTACTACTAAAGGGGTAGTAGCTGATATTGGCTGCGACCATGCATTTGTTTCAATTTATTTAGTTAAAAATAATAAAGCAGAAAAAGTAATTGCATCAGATGTCAGAAAGGGACCATGCCGGATTGCGAGAAACAATATTGATGCTTATGGTCTTGCTGACAGAATTGACCTAAGGCTTGGAGACGGACTTTCTACCATTGCAAAGGACGAGGCAGATACAATAATAATTGCAGGTATGGGAGGAATGCTGATTAACAGTATTCTTGAAGCTGGCATAAATGTTGTTCGTAATGCTAAGCAGCTCGTTTTACAGCCACAATCTGATGTGGATAAGGTAAGAAACTATATTCTTTCTAAAGGCTTTACTATAGCTTCGGAGGATATGGTTATTGATATGGGCAAGTATTATACAATTATAAATGTAAAGATATGTAATAATACTGAGTGCGTAGAAGCTGAAAATGCTAAGGGGCATGAGAAGGATACCTGCAAGGTATATAGTAGCTTTGGAAGATATCTTATTGATAGCAAACATCCTGTTTTATTACAGTATTTGAAGGAACGTATGAGGACAAATGATGAGATTCTTCAAAGACTACATAGTGTTGAGACATTAAAGACTAATGAAAGATTTAAGGAATTACAGGAAGAACAGTATATTATTAATAAAGCAATAGAGATGATGAATAAATAATCTTATTTCCAGGGTATGTAAAAGGGAGTGGATTTATGGAATCAGTAAATCAAAATAATAGTATAGTATCACTAAAGGAAACTGCAAAAGAGTGGGCTAAGAAGGTGAATATCGATAGCGTTGCTAAGCTTAATGATATGATTGGTAAAGGTAAGTCGTTAGAGCTTATTCTTGTATGTGAGGCTATGCAGCAAAATGCATTATATGAGATAGCAAGGAAGATAGTAAAGGATAATAAGCGTATTATTCTTATTGCAGGGCCCAGCTCTGCAGGTAAGACAACATTTTCTCATAGACTTAGTATTCAGCTTAGAGCAATGGGCAAGGTTCCACATACTATTGCAGCAGATAACTACTTTGTTAATCGTGAGGAGAATCCTAAGGATGAGAATGGAAATTATGATTTTGAGTGCATCGGTGCGATGGCACTAGAGCTTCTTAATCATGATATGATTAATTTGCTTGAGGGAAAGCAGGTTGAACTTCCTGAGTTTAATTTCAAGACAGGAATTCGAGAATATCATGGCAATTACTTATCAATGGGTGATAAGGATGTTCTGATTATGGAGGGTATTCATTCTCTTAATCCGGAGATGACATATTTGCTTGATCCTAATGATAAATTCAAGATATATATCAGTCCGTTGAACCAGCTCTATATTGATTCGGATACAAAGGTTTCAACGATTGACAGCAGATTGCTTAGAAGAATGGTTAGAGATAACAGAACAAGAGGAAATGATGTGAACAAAACATTATTTATGTGGAAATCTGTTAGAGCAGGCGAGGAGAAGAATATTTTTCCGTATGAATCAGAAGCAGACGCAATGTTTAACTCAGGACTCTTGTATGAATATGCTGCAATTAAGCAATTTGCCATGCCATTACTTGAAAGCGTATCCGAAAACGGAGAATACAAAGAGGATATTATAAGATTAAAGAATTTTGTTGGAATGTTTTCGGACATTGATATACAGTATATTCCGCTTAATTCAATTCTAAGAGAATTTATTGGCGGAGGCTGCTTTAAAATATAATATAAATAAAAAGCAGAAGCTTTACATTATACTGATAATATAAAGCTTCTGTTTTTTAATATAAGTTGGACTATAAGCCGGGTTATGTCGAGAGTAATCATCTATCTAGTCTTTATGTTACCATAAAGCTCAAGCGACCTACCAAAGATGCAGCGGGCAACTGTATCATCTCCATAACCGGTGGTTACTGTTTGGTCTTGCTTCGAGTGGGGTTTACAGAGCCTGATCTGTTACCAGACCAGCGGTGAGCTCTTACCTCGCCTTTCCACCCTTACCATATAAATGGCGGTATATTTCTGTTGCACTTTCCTGGGAGTCGCCTCCACCGGACGTTATCCGGCACCCTGCCCTATGAAGCCCGGACTTTCCTCATCTGTCAAATGACAGCCGCGATTACTCATCCAACTTACATATAGATTTATAACAAATATCTATTTATTTGTAAAGGTGAAAAGTAAATAAAAACAGCATAGTAGTTTTGAAAACTACTTAATATAGTTTGCGAAAATAGTTGATGTATTTTGAGGTGCGTGTTATAATGATAAGGAATTGTTGAAATAATAGTAATGTTGAAACTATTGACTTATATTTTTGGAATGGGGAGTAGTAATATGGGAGATGTATTTCTTACTAATAAAGATTACATAAGAGTACGGAATATGAATATGGTTAGCTATGGTGGCAACCAGTCATGGTGTAAATCAAAAAAACTTCAGAATCATGGCTGTGGAGTTGTAGCACTTGCAGATATCAGCATATATCTTGCAGAACAGAATCCGAATATGATGACGGAGGCTATTAGAAGAATAAGTAAGCCTAATGGATTGTATAATAAGAATGATTATTTAGACTACGTTAAATTCTTTTATAACAGGTTTGTTATATTCTTCTTATTTAGGGGTATGACCGGGTTCGGTATGAAATTTGCAATGAACAGATATTTCTTATTAAATGATATTGGATTAAAGGCTAAATGGAAGATGTTCTTATCGGATGAAGCAATGCTTAAGGACATTAATCATCTGATTAGAAAGAATAAGCCTGTGGTTCTTTCGATTGGACCAAATATTCCTAAGATATGGGAGAAGAAGGGTATAACCTTCTATGTTAATAAAGACGGCAGAATGAGAGAGTCGCTTAAGCATAACGTTCATTCTCATTATGTTGTTGTAACAGGTATCACTGAGATACACGGACAGGATTATTTGCTTGTATCTTCATGGGGAAAGCAGTATTATATTAACTATGAGGAGTATAGAGATTATGTGAAGAATTCTGGAGGAAGAATTACCAGCAGTATTCTTTATATAAAGGGTGTAATATAATTTGTAAAGGGCTTATTAAGGAGGGTTATTCAATGGATGCAGTAACATGTATAAAGACTAGAAGAAGTGTACGTAAGTTTAAGGAAGAGCCTGTATCAAGAGATACTATTAAGGATATTGTTGAGACTGCTTCGTATTCTCCATCCTGGAAGAATACACAGGTAGTAAGATATATATATGTTGATGATAAGGCGATAATTGATAAGATTGCACAGGAAGGTCTTATGGATTTTGCTCTTAATATTAAGACAGTAAGCAGAGCTGCTCAGCTTATGATTATTACCAAGAAGGATGGTATAAGCGGATTTGAAAGAGATGGATCATACAGCACCGGTAAGGGCGATAACTGGGAGATGTTTGATGCGGGAATTGCAACCCAGACCTTCTGCCTTGCAGCTTGGGACAAGGGTGTTGGAACGGTAATACTTGGCGTATTTGATGATAAGAAGGTTGGAGAGATAGTAGGTGTTCCTGAGGGGCAGACTGTTGCGGCAATAGTTGCACTCGGTTATCCTGCATTCGAACCGGATATGCCTCCAAGAAAGTCAGTTGAGGAATTGCTTACATATAAATAGAATAATAAATGATTATTTGTACTGCACTTTAGTATAATAACTAAGGTGCAGTTTTTTTGAATGGAGAGAAATATGGCTTTGATAATTGGAACAAAAGCAGATACCTTGGAGTATTTGAAAAACAGAATATGCTGCTCCGACATTGAAAAGCTGCTGATTCTATATGTATCGGATTATTTGTCAGACAAGAAAGCAGCATCACAAAGAATAGCAGATTATTTTGCAGGAGAAACAATAGTTGTAAGAAGTTCATCTACAAATGAAGATAACAGTTCAAGCTCAAATGCCGGTCATTATGAAAGTATATTAAATGTAGCTGCTAATGATCAATACCAGGTAATTAATGCAATAGATGAGGTTATTGCTTCTTATCAGAAGGATATTGCGGATATTAACAGGGAACAAATACTTATTCAAAGGCAGGTAACAGATGTATTATATAGTGGAGTTGTATTTTCAAGGGAGATAAAGAATAACAGACCATACTATACAATAACCTATGCAGCGAACTCTACAGATGCCGTAACCTCGGGAGAATCAGGAGTGACAATATATGTAAGCAGAAGCTCTGAGGTTGCTGATTTGCCATACCCATTTGCAGGATTAATCCGTGCTGTTATGGAGCTGGAGGGAATATATGAGAATATTCCGCTTGATGTTGAATTTGCAATTGATAAGGGAGGAAAAGTAATACTGTTTCAGGTAAGGCCGCTTGCTGCATGTATAAATATGGGACAAAATGATGTTGATGACATGGAAGTATCAAGGGCAATTGCTGATATTAAGCAGGATTACAAGCGTCTTAGTGATATGCTTGGAGAAAGAAATGCAATTATGTCGGATATGGCATTTTGGAATCCGGCAGAAATAATAGGCGAGAATCCTCATCCGCTTGATTATTCCCTGTACCGTGATATTATTACAAAATCAGCCTGGAACCAGGGCCTTAATTATATAGGATACAAGGAGGTGGATGGAGAGCTTATGTACAGACTTGGTAATAAGCCGTACATCTCGCTTAGAAAAACCTTTCTTGGACTTATGCCACAGGAAATAGACAGGCGCCTTGCTGATAAGCTGCTAAATTACTATAACAAGAAACTGCTTTCAGATATTACGGCGCACGATAAGGTCGAGTTTGAAATTGTATTTTCTAATTATGATCTGCTTACACCGATGCGAGTTGGTGAACTGGCTAAATACGGATTTAGCAGTCTGGAGATAGCTGACTTAAAGGAGATACTTTTTACTCATACAAATAATATTGTGTGCAATTACAGAAAAATTGTTGAGAATGATTTGCAGGCGCTTAACGGACTAATGGTTCATCGTGAGAACATCAAGAGTAATCTTAGAATGTCTGCAAATGATATTAAAACCTTGCTTCAATATGTGGTTGAGCTGCTAGAGAGTATTAAGCTATATGGGACACCGAAGTTTGCAAGACAGGCAAGAATGGCATTTATTGCCAAATCATTTTGCCGCTCATTTGCAGCATGTGGTTATTTTCCCGAAAAAGAGATTGATGATTTTATGATGTCAATATATACCGTGGCGGCACAGTATGACGCGGATTTTCAAGAGTTTGCAACGGGAAACATGACAAGAGAGGAGTTTGATGAAAGGTATGGTCATCTGCGCTCCGGTACATATGATATTACGTGTGATACGTATGCTTCCATGAGCTTTTCACCGAAGAAATGTAATGAGAAGTCAAAGAAAATTAAAAAGACTATGCTTGAACTCAAGGATGTACCGTTAGCAGAAGAGCGCGTATCTGAGGCATTGCGCGATATGGGATTTAATATATCTGCGAAGGAATTTATATATTTCCTAAAAACCTCTATGGAGCAGCGTGAGTATTTTAAATTCGAGTTTACTAAAACACTAAGTCTTGTAATTGATTTAATTGCCGAAATTGGAGAACGACTTGGAATAGAAAAATCTGATATGGCTTTTCTTGATATTGATGATATCAGGGTATGTGCAAATAAAAGAACTGAAGAAATCAGGAATATGTGGTATACTATTATAATTGAAAATAAGCAAAGATATAGAATTAATTCAATGCTTATTCTACCGGGTGTAATACATGATAAAAGAAATATCAGCTATATTGAGCAACGGGAAGAACGACCGAATTTTATCACTTCAAAATGCGTATCGGGAGAAGTGATAGCACTTGAAGATTATGATAGGGATGATATTGCAACTATAGAGGCAGTTAGTAATAAGATAGTAGTTATTACTAAGGCGGATCCCGGGTACGATTGGATATTTGCCCATGATATATTAGGATTTGTAACAAAGTATGGCGGAGTTGCCTCTCATATGGCGATAAGGTGTGCAGAGTTTGATATTCCTGCGGCAATTGGCTGTGGCAATGTAATATATAATGAAGCAATATCAATGAATAGAATGATTCTTGACTGTAAGAATGGAAAAATTATCAGGGAGGAGTAGCCATGCTTCATGCACTTATAACACAACGTGAAGGTCATAATATGTATGGAAAATCAACGGATGTATTAGAAGCAGCATACACGGAGTTTTATGAGAGTATGGGTATCTGCCTTCATCCGGTTTCAAATTTTTCGCAGAATTATGATTATTTATTTGATAATCACTATGATTTACTGATTGTAACCGGTGGAGGGACGCTTCATCCGCGTCATTATGTAACACCGCATAAGGCAGAGCTTCAACCTCGGAGGGATGAAAAGGAAGAGAAGCTTATAATGTATTGTGTTGAAAATAATATACCTGTTATAGGTGTCTGTAGGGGTATGCAGCATATAAATGCATTATTTGGAGGTAAGATATCATATTCAGCGCCATTTAGGGTGCCTAGACCAAGAGGCGTTGATCATATGGTTAAGCTTGTAAATTCGGGGAGATATATCAAGATAAATAACTTCCACAGCGACTGTATATATCCTGAAAACCTTTCAACTATGTTCTATCCGATAGCTGTTGATGAAGAAAATGACACGATAGAGGCTTTTGTTTCGCCTGCACTTAGCATACTTGCATTTCAGTGGCATCCGGAGAGATATTTTGAGAGTGAGGAAGGACGATTATTCTCACGCCATCTGATTCAGGATTTTCTCGGTATCCCAAGAGATGACTCTTGAAATTAAGTAAAATATATGCCCCATTTTATTGAAATGATATACAAAAAATGATAAAATAGCTTTTATGTTGACAATGTGCAGATAATTATTATGATTATCGGTATCGGAGGTTTTAATATGGAAAACGGTAAAGCTAAACAGCTTTTAGATAGAATACAGATGCTTGTTGAAGAAGGTCAGAATGTGCCTTTTGCAGCAGGGAAAACTCTTGTTAATAAGGATGAGATGCTTGAGATTGTTGAAGAGCTAAAAACTACTATTGATATTGAGCTTAAGGCATATCATGAGATTACAGATAAGAGAAGTAAGATAATAAAAGAAGCTAACAAAGAGGCGGAGGAGATAATTCTTGAGGCTGAAGAAACTGCGTCAAGAATAAGACTTAGTAAGCCTAGTCCTCTTTCTGTTTCAAGAAAGGTTAAGAACCTAAATAAACAGGAGAAGATGGCTCTTCGTACTGCAAATGAGATATATGCTGCATCTATTATATATACAAATGAGATGCTTATGGAGGTTAATGAATCTGTTCGACAGGCATATAATATGATAAGTATGGAAACTGACAGAGTCCTTGATTCTCTACGTAAGAAGTCTGAGATAATTGAGCAGAATAAAAGAGAGCTTATGGATGGCCTTATGGATATGAAGAAACAGGAGAGATATGCGGATATTCTTGAGATAAGCCAGCTTCTTGCAAATGAAATCTATTATGAGAAGAATAAGGTCAAGGAAGAAGACAAAGAAGAACAGCCGGAAGAGCCGGAGGTTGTTCAGTGGGAGTTTGATTTCGAGGATAAAAAGGAGGAAGATCCTATAAGAATTAAGCCAACCAGGACGCAGCCGGTAGCTGAGAGGACGCCTGTGCCACTTGATGAGAGAATAGATGATATATATTAGCAGCTTATCGTTCATCTGCTACAACAATAGATGTTATAATGTATCAAGATGAGCACGATGACAAAAATGCATACCTAGGCATATTGATTAGGATATAAACGTATTGTATAATGGTGGAGTAACGAACCGATTGGAAGATATTGAATCGGATTATATATACGGCGGGGGCCGAATAGGAGGTAAAAAAGATGGGTATTTTAAAGAGATTTAAAGACATTATGTCAGCAAACATTAACGCATTACTTGATAAGGCAGAGGATCCTGAGAAGATGATTGATCAGTACATGAGAGATATGCAGGAAGATCTTAGAAAAGTAAAATCAGAGACAGCAACAGTTATGGCTGAGGAGCAGAGATGTAAGAGACAGCTCGATGAGTGTGACGCTGAGATTGCTAAGATGCAGAATTATGCTGAGAAGGCACTTGTTGCAGGTAATGAAGCAGATGCTATGAAATTCCTTGAGAAGAAGAATCAGCTTGTTCAGAAACAGGTTCCACTTCAGCAGGCATATGATGCTGCAGCTGCTAATTCAGCTAAGATGAGACAGCTTCATGATAAGCTTACTAAGGATGTTAGTGAACTTAATGCAAGAAGAGATGCTATCAAGGCTAAGGTTCAGGTAGCAAAGACTCAGGAGAAGATGAACAAGATGATGGGCAGCGTTGACAACGCAGCCGGCTCTATGGCAGCATTTGAGAGAATGGAGGCTAAGGCAGATGCAATGCTTGACAAGGCAAATGCTATGTCAGAGCTTAATTCAATTGGTGGAGATTCTATTGATGATTTAGCAAGCAAGTATGATGCTGCACCTAGTGCAGATGTGCAGGATGAGCTTGCAGCACTTAAGGCAAAAATGGGTATTCAGTAATTTGATCCTGTAGGATTGTGCAGTAATAGGAGGATTACAGATGGGATTATTTTCAAATCAGTTTGCAAATGTAGTTGAATGGGAAGAATACAGAGATGATGTGTTATTCTGGAAATGGACTAATAAAGAGATAAAGAAGGATTCTAAGCTTATTATTAAGCCGGGTCAGGATGCTATATTCCTTTATAATGGTGCTATAGAGGGAGTATTTACAGAGTCAGGAAGTTATACAATTGATTCTCAGATTATTCCTTTCTTATCTACACTTAAAGGATTTAAATTTGGTTTCAATTCAGGACTTCGTGCAGAGGTTGTATTTATTAATACTAAAGAGTTTACCTGCAATTGGGGTACCAGTTCACCAATCAGACTTGAGGCACCGGGACTTCCGGGAGGCCTTCCTGTAAGATCAAACGGTAAGTTCTCATTCAAGATACATGATTATGATACTCTGATTGAGAAGGTTGCCGGCATTAAGCAGATGTTTACTGTTGATGAGGTTCGTGACCGTATTAAGGGTATACTTGATGGCCTTCTTATGAAGTGGATTACAAAGGTTGGCCAGGATGTATTTAACCTTATGGCTAATGCATTTGACATAGCTAAAGGAATTAAAGAAGATTTGGATATGGAACTTATCGGATTAGGTCTTACTATTACTGATTTTAGAATAAGTGAATTTACATATCCTGAGAATATTACAAAGCGTGCTGATGAAGCAGCTGAATATACAATGCTTGGCGATATGAACAGATTCCAGCAGGTTAGTATGGTAGATGCCATGACAGGTAATGGTGGCAAGACTAGTACTAATGCAACAGATATGGCTGGTGCCATGATTGGTATGCAGATGGGAATGATGATGGCTAATCAGATGGCGAATAATATGCAGAATAATATGTCAGCAGCTACACCAAGTGGCGGTGCAGCTAAATTCTGCCCTAACTGCGGAACTCCGGCAAATGGTGCCAGATTCTGTAGTAACTGTGGAACAAAGCTAGGATAATTGCTTTGTAATAATGACTATAATATTTTTATAAAATAGTTAACAAAAAATGTGTCGAATGTGATATACTAAGCAAACAACAGTTTGTTTTTTGTATTGCTTTGGCACATTTTTTTGTGCAGACGTATATTCGATACAATTTGAGAAAAGACTAGATTGATATAAAGGAGGCAATATGTCAGGATTAAATGATATGCAGGATGTTGCCTGCAGACATGTGAATGGACCATTGCTAATACTTGCCGGAGCAGGTTCTGGTAAGACGAGAGTAATAACTCACAGAGTTGCATATCTTATGGATCATGAAGGAATTAATCCATATAATATTCTTGCGATAACATTTACAAATAAGGCAGCAGCTGAGATGAGGGAGCGTGTTAACAATATTGTTGGTGAAGGGGCAGAAAGAGTGTGGGTAAGTACCTTCCATTCTATGTGTGTTCGGATTCTTCGAAGATTTGCTGACAGACTTGGCTATGATTTGAATTTTAATATTTATGACAGTGATGATACGAAGACTGCAATAAAGGCTATATTAAAGGATTTGCAGATTGATCCTAAGAAATATCCGGAGAAGATGTTTATGGCTGAGATATCGAAAGCAAAGGAAGCATATATGTCGCCGGATGAGTATAGTAAAAAGCATGCAACTGATTATGCAAAGACTAAGGTTGCAGAGGTGTATCAGGAATATGCAGACAGACTTAGGAAATTTAATGCATTTGATTTTGATGATTTGATATATAAGACAGTTGAATTATTTGAGCATAATCCTGATGTGCTTCTGAATTATCAGGAGAGATTCAGATATATTATGGTAGATGAGTACCAGGATACTAATCACATACAATTTCTCTTAGTTAAGCAGTTAGCATCAAAATATCGTAATCTATGTGTAGTAGGTGATGATGACCAGTCGATTTATAAGTTTAGAGGTGCCAACATTACAAATATTCTAAATTTTGAGATGGAATATCCTGATGCAAAGGTAGTAAAGCTTGAGCAGAATTATCGTTCATGCGGTTATATTCTTGATGCGGCAAATAGTGTTATTCGTAATAACCAGGGAAGAAAGGATAAGGCGTTATGGACTGATAAGGATAAAGGGGCACCGATTACATTTATCCAAAGTGATTCTGAATATGAGGAAGCCGATAAGGTGGCTGTGGAGATAGCGAAGCTTGCTTCTATTGGCGTAGAGTATAGGGATATAGCTTTGCTATATAGAACAAATGCACAGTCACGTGTACTTGGCGAGAAGCTTGTTATGAGAAATATTCCTTATAGGGTATATGGTGGAACGACTTTCTATGAGAGAAAGGAGATTAAGGATATTCTTGCTTATCTTAAGGTGATAAATAATTTGTTAGATGATATATATCTAAAAAGAATTATTAATGTTCCAAAGCGCGGCATAGGTGATACTACAATAGCAAAGATTGAGATATTTGCAGCAGTTAATAACATTTCTATGATGGAGGCTGCCGGCAGGGCAAATACTATCCCGGGAATGAATGCAAAAACAGCAGCTAAGGTTATGGATTTTCATAAGCTTATTAGCAGCTATCAGGATATGGTATCAGATGGTGAAGCAATCTCTGTCATATATGACAGGATTTTAGAGGAAACAGGTTATGAGGAGCAGTTGATTGCGGAGCATACTGACGAATCAATGACACGTCTCGAAAATCTTGATGAGCTTAGAAACAAGATTGTTTTGTTTGAAGAGGAAAATGAAGAAGCAACGCTTAATATGTTCCTTGAGGATATTGCTCTTGTTTCGGATATTGATAATCTAAGTGAGGATGATAATCAGGTGAGACTTATGACTCTTCACAGTGCGAAGGGCCTTGAATTTCCATATGTGTTTATGTGTGGAATGGAAGAGCAGATATTTCCAAGCAGGATGACACTATTTTCTGAAGATGATGATGCTCTTGAAGAGGAGAGAAGGCTGTGCTATGTTGGAATAACCAGGGCAATGAATAAACTCTATATGAGCGCATCAAGATGCAGAATGATGCACGGCAGTCATAATTATAATCAGGTTTCAAGATTTGTAAGAGAGATACCGGCAGGCTTATTTGATCATTCGGAAGAGATGAGCAGATTGAATAGAAATTACGAGAAAATCATTCAGAAGAATAGTTTGCCGGATAATGGGTATTTATATGGAAAGAAGAATGGCTATGCCGGAAGCTCATATGGAAATAATAATCCATATAAAAGGAATAATACATATGGAGCCTCGAATTCTGCAACGCCATTATTTGGAAAGGAGTTTGTTGTAAATAGAGAAACTCAGATAGATTATGCTGAGGGAGACAGGGTGCGTCATATAAAATATGGAGTAGGCACTGTAACAAGTCTTGTTCAAGGCGGTAAGGATTATGAGGTAACCGTAGACTTTGACAGATGTGGAATAAGAAAGATGTTTGCCTCATTTGCAAAGTTAAAGAAATTATAATATGGTATAGAAATTATTCTATATATGTGTTACAATTATAATATCTATGATACCCAGATTAATATGGGAATAAAAGAAAGGGTGGAATAAGCAATGAAGAATAATGATGTTATTTTAGTAAAGGGAGAACCAGTTGAAGAGAAGGCAAAAGGCACATTATTTGTAATTCTTACAATTATTGGTGCAATTGCAGCTATAGCAGGTATTGCATATGCAGTATATTCATATTTAACACCTGATTTCCTTGATGACTTTGATGATGACTTTGATGATGATTTCGATGATGATTTCTTTGATGATGACGAAGATGATTCAGAATCAGAGGAGAAGACAGAGCCGGAAACAGTTGCAGAATAGTCAATATTATTGGCATATGCTTTAAAGCAATATTATAATGATTATAAGAGCAGGTGCATGTAGTGTATCTGCTCTTGATTTTTGATGGGGTGTATTTTATGGCAGGAAAAGGAATGGCAGGAAAAGACAGAAGAGAAAAACTGATAAAGCTGCTTACAGAAGCAGACAGTGCAATTTCAGGTGCAGAGCTTTCAGAAAAGCTTGGTGTTAGCAGACAGATTATTGTACAGGATATTGCTATATTGAAGGCAGAGGAATATGATATTATTTCCACAAACAGAGGCTATGTATTATTAAATAAAGGGCTGTGTGAGAGGACATTTAAGGTGCGCCATAGTGCTGATATGATTGGTGAGGAGCTATATGCTATTGTTGATTTAGGTGGAAAGATATGTGATGTATTTGTATATCATAAGATTTATGGTGTTATTAAAGCACCCATGAGTATAAAAACAAGAAAAGATGTTTATGAGTATTTGAAGACATTAAGCAGTGGCATTTCTTCGCCGCTTCTTACTATTACAGATAATTATCACTATCATACTGTGTTAGCAGAGGATGAGGAAACTCTTGATAGAATACAGGAGATGCTGAAGGAAAAGGGCTTCCTTGCAGAACTTAGAGATTATGAGCCTGTTGATTTTTGGGCAAATAAAAATGCGGATAACAGGAATCGAACCTGCACCCCGAAGGACTAGATCCTAAGTCTAGCGCGTCTGCCAGTTCCGCCATATCCGCAAAAAAAATAACCCTCCAAAAGGAAGGGAAGTATCAATAAAAATAAGTGAGCCATCGGGGACTCGAACCCCGGACAACTTGATTAAAAGTCAAGTGCTCTACCGCCTGAGCTAATGGCCCATGTTGATATTCAGTTGTTTGACTGGGCTAGCTGGATTCGAACCAGCGAGTGCAGGAGTCAAAGTCCTGTGCCTTACCGCTTGGCGATAACCCAATAGTATCGCTATATACGCGATAAAGAAGGGTGGATAGAGGGACTCGAACCCTCGGCCTCCAGAGCCACAATCTGGCGCGCTAGCCAACTGCGCCATACCCACCATAGGCTTATAAAATAAAACATTTTATAAAAATATATCTTAGCATGCTGTAATAGTAGCTAAGATACATAAATGTGCCCGAAGGGATTCGAACCCCCGACCCACGGCTTAGAAGGCCGTTGC
>JAEDHX010000041.1 GCA_016296785.1 Coprococcus sp.
CGGAGTGGAACTCCGTAATCAGATGCTCGGTAATTCAATTGCCGATGTAGTTCACAATGGTAATATTGGAAAAAGGGAGAATCGTTATGGGGCTTTATGAAGTAATTAAAAACATATTTTGGTTTGTTGGTATGCTTGGTCTTGTAATGTTTTGGGTATTTGCCGTTATTGTAGTTGTTTATAATATAAAAAAGAATAAAGCTAAGGCGAAAAGGGCAGCATTATTTGCCTTGCTTGGAATTGTATTATACACAGTAGGTATTATCGGAGGATTTGCAACTGCAGTAAAACAATACAAAGATGTCTATGGTGAAGCTGATACTATAAAGAATGAAATAATAAGCGATAAAGCAGATTACCAGAAGTTTATTTATAATGTTGATAATTATTTGATGAATTGTAATTTTCAAGGTTCGATTCTGGTTGCTAAGGATGATGAGATTGTTATTGCAAAGGGCTATGGCCTTTCAGATGAAATGAATCCTGATTCTGATGAAAACACAATTCACAGTACATATGAAATTGGCTCAATTACTAAGCAAATGACTGCCGCATCAATACTTCAATTAGAAGATGAGGGACTTCTAGATACTTCAGATACAATATCGAAATATTTTCCGGACTATCGATATGGAGATAAAATAACTATAGATATGCTTTTGCATATGCGTTCCGGATTGCAGGATCATTTGGATGACTTGTATTCATTTTATCCAAAGGAAATTGCTGATGAATTGTGGGATGCAGAATTAAACAATCGTTCTGTAGAAGAAGATGTTGTTTTAAAATATATGGGTGATGTGCCGCTAAAGACTGAGAATAGCAGGTTTGATTATTGTAATTTGAATTACTATCTGCTTGCGTGCATAATTGAGCAGGTTTCAGGTGGTTCGTATGATGACTATATAAAAACGCATATCTTTGATGTGTGTGATATGGATGAAAGTAATTTGGATTTCCAGGGAACAACAACTAAAGCATATGATGGAAGCGGACGTTATTACAGTATCCCAAAGTCTACTGTTAAAGGCGCAGGAGAAGTGAATTCAAGTGTAATAGATTTATATAAATGGGATTATAATCTTGTTAACGGAAAAGTATTAAGTGATAATGCATACACTAAATTGATAACTCCGGAGGGCGAATATGCATGCGGATTATATGTTGGAGGAAACACAATTATGCATGGAGGCTGTACGGATGTATATAATTCGTATAATGTAGTATATTTTAAGGATAGTGTGTATATAATTGTATTGGCAAATAAGCCGATTGATAAGATAAGTACAACTGCTATTGCAGGTAATATTAGAAAATTTTGGGATGGCTGCTATTAATATATAGCAGCTTTTCTTATATTTAAAAATTACTACTTGACACATAATACTATGTGATATATAGTATAGTGCGTAAGGAGGTATTATATGGATATACAGTTAAAACGAGGACTGCTTGATGTATGTGTGCTTGCTGCCATAAAGAATACGGATTCATACGGATATCAGATTATTAAAGATGTTAAACCATATTTGGAAATATCCGAATCTACACTTTATCCGATTTTGAAGCGACTTGAAAGTTCTATGATGCTGAGCGTTTATTCTGTAGAGCATAACGGAAGATTAAGAAAATATTATCGAATAACAGAAGCCGGCAGACAGAGACTTGTTGAGTTTGAAGAGGAATGGAAGGAGATAGAAGCGGTATACAGATTTATTGTAAGGAAGGAGAATATTGATGACTAAAGCGGAATATCTTTCGCAGATAAGAGAAAGAATAAATGGAATTTCTACAGAGGATGTAGAAAAGAATATAGAATACTATAGTGAGATGATAGATGACAGAATTGAAGAAGGAATGACGGAAGAAGAAGCTGTATCGCAGATGGATAGCCCGAGAAAGGCAGCAGATATGATACTTGCAGAGACACCAATAACTAAGCTTGTTGAAGATAAAATCAATTCTAAAAAGCAGTTTAGAACCTGGGAGATAGTTCTTATTGCATTAGGTGCACCATTGTGGCTGGCCTTATTGATAGCAGCCATTTCGGTAATACTTGCATTAGTTATTTCTGTATTTGCAATACTGATAAGCTTTTATGCGGTAGGTTTTGCAATTGGAGTTACTGCAATTGCAGGTATAGCAGGGGCGGTAATGTTTGCTGTAACTCTTAATATGAAAGCTGCAATGTTTATGTTAGGTTCAGGTCTTATATGTGCCGGATTATTGATTTTATTTATTATGATTGTAAAGCCTGCTACTGTAGGAGTAGTTAGATTATGTGCATGGTTTGGTAAGATTATAAAGAGAATGTTTGCAGGAAGAAATAAAACGGATAGGGAGTAATTGAATATGAGAAAGAATAAAATAGCAATAATAGTTGCGGTATGTTCAATCATTGTAGGGTGCGTGCTTTGTGTAGGTGCATTTGTCTTAAACAATAACAGATTTCCAAATGGGAAGGTTGGAATAATATCTCTTGGAGAAGGTGATTTAGTGAAGAAAACAATGGAAATAGACAGCAAATTTAGGAATATCGATATAGAAGATTTGCCATCAATGAACGTAAAGATTTGCAAGTCGGATATTAATAAATGTTATGTTGAATATTATGACTCAGATAATATGAGACATAGTATAGACGTTTCTAATGATACATTATCAATTAGTGTAGAAAAAAAGAAGGGGTCTATTAATATTTCATTTATCAGTTTTTGTCCTGAAACAACAGTATATCTTACTGAAAAGGAATATGACAGAATAAATGTTGTAGCCAGCAGCGGTGATATAGATATAGATTATGACGTAATAGCAGATGAGCTGCAGCTTAAAGCTTCAAGTGGAAGTATATGTGCTAATAATGTTAGTGGTAATAATGCAAGTATTATTGCATCTAGTGGAATCATTAAAGTAAATGGTGCATCATTTGCAGATATTGAGGTAGAAACTAGCAGCGGTGATATAGAATTGAATAATTCTGAAATAGATAGCATTTATGCAAAGTCTACTAGCGGTGATATCGATTATAGTGGGGTGAAGGCTAATACAATCAGATTCGCAACTACGAGTGGTTCGACTTCAGGATATAGTGTATTAGCTAAAGAAAGCATTGAAGGAAGTGCATCAAGTGGTGATATAGAATTTGAGAGTGCGTCCTCATTGCTGTTTGACCTTAAAACATCAAGTGGTGATATTGAACTTTTGCTAACTGCAGATAATAAGTATGCATTTGAAACTAAAACAAATAGTGGTGACATAGAAGTTCCTTCTTATGTACCTGATGCGAATGCATTATGTAAACTTAAAACCTCAAGTGGAGATATAGAAGTTAATTAATTATTTTTAAGGCTGTTCGAGACAAATACTATGTTCCGAACAGCCTTTTTGTTGTAGTCAGAACATTGCTGATATGATATACTAGGCTATAGTACATTTTAGTATGATAATATGGAGAAGTGGAATGGGTTTTAGTAGTAGTCAAAAAAAGAGGCCTAGTATAATTGCTCATCGGGGAGCCGGTTTTCTTGCCAAGCATGAAAATACCCTAGAGGCTTTTGATTATGCTATTAAGCTTGGTGCTGACATGGTCGAATTTGATATTAGAAGTACGAGTGATAATGTACTTGTAGTATTTCATGACAGAAGTATCGATGGAAGACTTCTAAAAGATATATCATATAAGGAATTGAACGAAATAGCCGTTCAAAAGGGATATCATGTTCCTATTCTTGAAGAGGTGCTTGATAAGTGCAAGGGCAGAATAAAACTTGATATTGAGCTTAAGGAGGCCGGATATGAGAGATATGTGATTAATGCTGTTAAGCAGAGATATTCATATGATGAGTACACAATGAAATCATTTAAAAGGCAGGCTTTAGTTAATATCAAAAAAATTGATAGTCACATTATCACCGGGCTTTTGGTAGGAGAAGAAAAGAGACCTGTATTATATAGGCTAAAAGAGTATTATCCAATAAGGGATATGAAGACTCTGAATTGTGAATTTGTATCACCATATTATAAGATGATGACTCGTGGCTTTTTGCACCGTATGAAGAAGCATAATATAGCAGTGTATCCATGGACTGTTAATGATAAAAAAGCTTTAGCAAAAGTGATAACATCAAATGTTGATGGAATTATTACGGACAGACCTGATATTGCTATAAAGCTTCTTGGTGAAATGCTTTAGTTGGGGGGAATATAATGGAAACTTGGTATTATGAGGTTATAAGCATAGATGGTGACTATGCTAATCTGAAAAGAACAGATATCGAAAGTAATGATATTAAACTCGTTGCAAGAACAATGCTTCCTGATAGTATATCAGAAGGAAGTAAATTGAAATATGAATTCTTGCAATATGAGTTGATTTGAGAAAGAATTATATATAGAGATAATCTGGTAGAGAGGAAAAGAAAGATGTTAAACAAAAGAGAGACAATAAGAAAGAAAATGTATAAGCCGGTAATACTATTGCTTTTATTATCAATGGCAGTTGGGTTATTTGCATCCTGCGGTAACAAGGAAGATAATAAACATGATAACGAATTTACTGTAGGCTTTGACGCTGAATTTCCACCATATGGATATAAGGATGATAATGGCGAATATGTTGGCTTTGATTTGAGTCTTGCACAGGAAGTGTGTGACAGAAATGGCTGGACACTTGTGAAACAGCCGATTGACTGGGACACAAAGGATATGGAGATTAATTCCGGTTCAATCGATTGTATTTGGAATGGATTTACGATGACTGGTTTTGAAGATAAGTATACATGGTCATCAGCGTATATTAATAATTCACAGGTAGTTGTTGTAAAAGCCAGTTCTGATATTCAGTCACTTGAAGATCTTAAAGGTAAGGTTGTTGTTGTACAGGCTGCATCATCTGCATTAGCAGCATTTGAAGGCGATGGCGCAAGTGAGGAGAATATGCAGCTAGCATCTGAGTTTAAAGCATTGCAGCAGGTAGGGGATTATAATAGTGCATTTATGAATCTGGAGGCAGGTTCTGTACATGCAATATGCATGGATATGGGTGTTGCAAAATATGAGGTAGAAACAAGGGATGGAGATTTCCGTATTCTTGATGAATATGTTTCTAAAGAGCAGTACGGTATAGGCTTCAAGCTGGGTAACACAGAACTTAGAAATCAGGTTGAAGAGACTCTGCAGGAGATGCTTGCAGATGGTACTTTTGATAGAATTGCGAGTGAGTGGGGACTGTCTGATTCTACCTGTCTCGGTGAAGAAGACTCAGATTATGCAATAAAGAACGAAAAGGCAGTAAAAGAGCAGAAGAATTTCATAAATAGAGTATTTGATATAGTGAAACAGCTTGGAAAAGGTATATTGGCAACACTTCTTATATTTGGACTCACATTATTATTTGCAATACCACTTGGTCTTTTAGTTTGTTTTATTAGAATGTCTAAGATAAAGTTACTTCAGGTAATTGCGAAAATATATATATCAATATTACGTGGAACGCCACTTATGCTGCAGCTTTTAGTAGTATATTTTGGACCATATTACATATTTGGAATTGATTTGTCATATTCATATAGATTTATCGCTGTAATAATTGGTTTTTCACTCAATTATGCTGCATATTTTGCTGAGATATATCGTTCCGGTATTGAATCAATACCAAGAGGTCAGTATGAAGCTGCAGATGTTTTGGGATATTCAAAGACACAGACCTTCTGTAAGATAATATTCCCACAGATGGTAAGACGCGTTATGCCACCTGTAACAAATGAAGTAATTACCCTTGTAAAAGATACTTCACTTGCTTTTGCACTTGCTTTTTCAGAGATGTTTACAATGGCAAAGCAGATTGCGGCAGCAGACGCTAGTATCATGCCAATATTTGTTGCCGGCGTATTCTATTACATATTTAATTTTGTTGTTGCATGGATAATGGAAAGAATAGAGAAAAAACTTTCATATTATCAGTATTAATTAGAATTATGTAAACTTAGTATTTGATTGGAGAGAAGTATATGAAATTACTTGAGATGAAGCATGTTAAGAAGAGTTTTGGTGAACTACAGGTTCTTAAGGATATTAATTTGGAAGTTGAAGAAGGTGAGGTTGTTGCAATTATTGGTTCCTCAGGTTCAGGAAAATCAACATTACTTCGCTGTGCAACCTTGCTTGAGAAGATGGATGAGGGAACACTAACTTATTGCGGACAGTCTGCAACAATTCAGTCAGAGGGAGCAACGCAGTATGTATCAAAACAGGAACTTAATTTTCTGAAGAATAATTTTGGACTTGTTTTTCAGAACTTTAATTTGTTTCCACATTATTCAGTAATAAAAAATGTTACAGATGCACCGATACATGTTCAAAAAAGAGCAACCGAAGAAGTATATAAGGAAGCCCGTGAACTATTAAAGAAGGTTGGCCTTGAAGATAGAGAGAATTATTATCCATGCCAGTTGTCAGGAGGACAGCAGCAGCGTGTTGCCATAGCTAGGGCACTTGCAATGAATCCAAAGGTAGTATTCTTTGATGAGCCTACCTCTGCACTTGACCCTGAGATTACGGCAGAAGTATTAAAGGTACTTAAGAGTCTTGCTGAAGAAAAAATGACCATGGTAATAGTAACTCATGAAATTGATTTTGCAAGAAAAGTTGCTGACAGAGTAATATTTATGGATGGCGGAGTTATTGTTGAGGAAGGTACAGCGAGTCAGGTGCTTGACAATCCGCAGAATCCGCGAACGAAGGAATTCCTGCAGAAGATGTCATAGTTATATTATCCGGATACATAAGATGGGGGTTATATTATGAGTAAGATTGTTATTTTAGGAGCAGGGCATGTAGGTTCTATATGTGCATTAAGTATTGCAAATCTTGGAATATGTGATGAGATTGTATTAATTGATATAAACCGTGAACGCGCCGTTGCCCAGGCGAAGGATATATCTGATGGTACTTGCTTTACACATAGGCATGTAATTGTTCGTGCCGGAGATTATTCTGAGCTTAATGATGCTGATATTATGGTAAATGCAGTGGGAATGAGCAGAAAACCGGGACAAACAAGAATGGATCTGCTTGATGCTACTGCTGTAATTATGGATGATGTAATAGATAAATTAAAACAAACTTCATTTGATGGAATTATTATATCTATTTCTAATCCATGCGATGTTATAGCTAATTATCTTCGAGTAAAATATGACTACGAACCAACAAAGATATTTGGCACAGGAACAATGCTTGATTCTGCAAGACTTAGGAGAACAATTAGCGAGCTTTCGCATATTGATATGAAGAGTATTACTTGTTTTGCAATGGGTGAGCATGGAGAGTCTTCATCAATTCCTATGTCTCAAATACGTATTTTAGGTAAGGCCTTAACAGAACTTATTAATGAGAATCCAAAGAGATTTGGTAGTATAACTCTTGAGGTATTACAGAAACATACTCATCAAATGGGTTCTGAGATAATAGCAGGAAAGGGTTCTACTGAATTTGGAATAGGTATGGCGCTTGCTGATTTGTGCAAGACTATATTATATGATGAACACAGAGTATTGCCAATATCTGCCTACTTAAATGGGGAATATGGACAATACGACATAATGGCAGGAGTTCCTGCAATTATAGGAAGAAACGGAATTGAACAGATTATTGAGTATCCTATTACTGAAGATGAGATGATTAAATTTGGCGCATCGTGTGATAAGATACGAAAATATATAGAAAAGTCACTTTGTTAAAGGAGGATATTATATGGAGTCAGATATTAATAACAAAGAGATAATAAATCAAGAAAATAATATGGTTATGGGAGAGCAGCAGATAATACCGCAGCAACCTGTGCCACCGCATCAGCAAATGATGCCGCAGCAACCTGTGCCACCACAACAGCAAATGATGTCGCAGCAACCGATGCCGCCGCAGCCACAAGTGATGCATCAGATGCCACCACATCAAATGCCACCACAGCCTATGCCACCATATGGACAGCCTGTAAGATATTCTCAAAAGCCTGTTGTTAAGCATCCGAATGAATCAGTGGAAAGATATAAGATTATGGCCATTCCTTCAGCATTATATGCGTTAGTTTGTGCTATATGTTTATATAAAAACTGGTCAGGTATATTTACTGCATTGTTTTCGTTCATATCTGTAGCATTTATTTGTTTTTCTTTGGTAAGATATGAGAAGAATGAGGCTACAAAAAATAGTACTACAATTTCTACCGGTGGTGCGCTCAAGAAGCAGTCTAAATTAGTTCTGTTCTATATAGGTATATTGTTGTATGGTATAGCTACATTCCTTACTAATGATGGAATAATTGTATTTATATGTCATACAGGAATACTGTTTCTTGAAATAATTGCACTTGCATCATATTTTAACAATATAAAGAGATGGGGCTTATGCAAAGCTTTTGTTGCCATAGGTGATGTATTGATTTCCCCATTTGCCTATATTGGTGAAATATTTATTGACTATACTGCACTTAAGAAGCAGCAGGGCAAGAAGGGTTATAAAGGAATATATGTATTTCTTGGAATAGCTATATCTCTGCCGATACTTGGATTGGTTTTAAAGCTCTTATCTACAGCAGATGAGGTATTTGAAACAGTGGTAAAGAAGATATTTGGAACCTTTTTGTTCTCATGGGATGCATTATTCTTTGCTATATTTGCATTTGTAGTATTGCTATTTGTATATGGAATAGTAGTTAAGCTTCCTAAGAAGGATTTGACTTATATGGACGGCAAAAGTGTAGGATATGATCCTGTTATCGGAATTACCATAACAAGTATTCTTACTGCATTTTATTTGCTGTTTTCGGTAATTCAGATATTATATTTGTTTATTAACAACATGCAGCTACCTGGTGATATGACATATGCTGATTATGCAAGACGCGGTTTCTTCCAGCTGTTGTTCGTTGCAATACTTAATTTGATTATTGTACTTATTTGCCTGAAGCTATTTAAAAAGAGTACGCCTCTTAATGTCGTTCTTGCAATAATGAGTGGTTGTACATATATTATGATTGCGTCTTCTTTTGTTAGAATGCTTATGTACATTAAGGAATATGATTTAAGCTATGCAAGAGTGGTTGTTTTGTTCCTGCTTGTGTTGACGGCATTGCTTATGACTGGTGTATTTATAAAGATATTTGGGGATACATTCCCATTATTTAAGTATTCAATTGTTGTAATATCAATTGTATTTATCCTGTTCGCTTATGTAAGACCGGGTAATTTAATTGCAAGCTATAACCTTAGTCATGCTGATGAGGATGTTGATATCTCATATATTATTGAATTAGGAAGTGATGCCGCTCCGGCTTTGTGTGAATACCTGGAGGAGAATAATTATAGCAAGAATGATTTAGTAAAAGACTATTCAGTCAGTTATAATAATTCTGTAGAGCTGGAAAATAGTCTGGAGAGTATTCTTGAAAGAAATGAGAAATACGAAAAAATACGTGGATTTAATGTTTCCAGGTATTTTGCAACAAAGAGCATAGAGAATTATCTTGAAAACAATTAGATATAAAAGAATACTATGAAAAAAACATAAAAAAACACAAAAAAAGATTAAAAAATCATGCAAAATTACTCTGTTATTTGAAAAATCAAAGTGCTATTATAGTCGGTGGAAAATATTGCTCTACTACTAGAATATAAAAGCATTTTGAAGGAGGAAGAGAGAAATGACAGCAGCACAGATTGTTGCGTTAGTTATCTTTATTGCCATGTTTATTCTTATTGTACTTGATAAGATAGAAAGACAGTGGATAACACTTGTATGTGGTCTTTTGACTTTGGTATTTGTGTTTGGATTGTGTATGCATAGCACGGATGCTATTGTTAAAACACTCAATATTAATAGTATTTTCAAACCGGATTTCTGGTATGTTTCAGGTCAGGCTGAAGAATCAACTTCAGGTATCAACTGGGCGACCATAATATTTATTGCCGGTATGATGGTAATGGTTGAGGGAATGGCTAAAGCAGGCTTTTTCAGGTGGCTTTGTATGGAGCTTGCCAAGATGGTTAATTATAAGCCAATACCATTATTTATAACATTTATGGTTTTATCAGCTGTTTTGTCTATGTTTATTGACAGTATTACTGTTATCCTGTTTTTGGCAGCGGTAACTGTTGAATTAGCAAAGCTTTTGAAATTTAATCCTGTCCCAATGATTTTGTCAGAGATTTTCTGTGCAAATCTTGGAGGCTCGGCAACAATGTGTGGAGATCCACCTAATATTATTATTGGTACATCAATAGGATATTCGTTTTTTGATTTCCTTACACATACCGGTCTTATGGCAGGAATATCACTTGTAGTAATTATTATTTATTTTTATTTTGTTTATAGAAAAGCAATATCAAAAAATGCAGGAAAGGTTGATTATTCATCACTTCCTGAACCAAAAACTGCAATTACTGATATGAAGTATTTTGTATTGAGCTGTGTTATTTTTGCTTGTGCAGTAGTATTGCTTGTAACACACGCAATGACAGGTCTTACAGTTGCATTTATTGGAGTGTTTGTAGCATTATTTACCCTGATATGTTTTTTCAAGCATATAGGGGAGCTTCTTAGAAAGGTAGATTACAAGACATTATTATTCTTTATTGGATTATTTATGGTTGTAGGTGGTCTTGAACAGACAGGAATACTTGAGAAGATTGCAAGCTTTATCGGATACGTAAGTGGTGGTAACATCAAGATTATGGTAGCAATAATTATTTGGGTATCTGCTGTTGCATCAGCATTTATCGATAATATTCCATTTGCTGCTACGATGATACCTGTAATTAAGAGCCTTTCGTCAACTGCCGGAGTAAGCCTTGATACTCTTGCATGGACACTTTCTATGGGAACTGATATTGGCGGAAGCGCAACTCCTATTGGTGCATCAGCAAATGTTGTTGGAACATCAGTTGCAGCGAAGAATGGTCATCCTATAGGTTGGGGCAAATACTGTAAAACAGCTGCTCCTGCCACATTAATTGTAATTACTATTTCTATGATATTTATATTTTTTGTTTACTGTTAGTAGTGGGAGGTTAAAATGGATAAACAGGTTATAATATCAGTAGGTCGTCAATATGGAAGCTGTGGTCATATAGTGGCACAAAGAATAGCAGAGAAGCTTAATATTGACATATATGATAGAAATATACTTAAAGATATTGCTGAGAAACATGATTCTGATTATGATGAGATGCTAAAGTATGATGAAAAACCTAGAAATCTGCTGTTTTCTAAAAGACGTGGTGAATATAACAGCTCGGTTGAAGTTGAAACAGCGAAGATGCAGTTTGATTTTCTCAAGGAAAAGGCAGATGAGGGCAAATCCTTTGTAGTAATTGGCAGATGTGCAGAAACAGTACTTAAGGATTATCCTAATCATATATCAGTTTTTATTAGTGCTGATATGGATTGTAGAATAAAGAGAGTTGTAGAAGCTGATCATCAGACAGAACGTGAAGCAAAATATACTATTGCGCGTAAGGATAAAAAACGTAGAGATTATCATGATATGCATTCAGAAAAGGCCTGGGGTGAGGCAGAAACATACGATTTATGTCTTAATATCAGCAAGATGGATATAGACACAGCTGCAGATTTTATAATAAACTATGCTGATATAATGATTAAATAGTATGCTTTGTGGAGGCTTTTTGTGATACCAATAATTAGTACGATAATAGTAATTCTATTTATTATTATTAGTTTGATAATAGCTGTAATGAGTATATTTAGAAACAAAAGAATACATAAAAATTCTTTGTGTAACGGAGATTGCGGTACATGTGACAGATGCCGGTAATACATATGGGATATAGTTTGGATATGACAGACTATATCCCTTTTTTGGATAAAATGTAAAAAAACTTTTGTTATGCCATACTTCCAAGTAATAGTATTTCATGTTATAATATTGCTAATGGAGGGGTGTTATGGAACTTCGTTGGGAGAAGGCATATAAGCCAAAGAGAAAACTATATATTCTGAGGACTATAGCGGCTAATGGGTATGAAGAATTCTGCGAAGAGAATGGGTATGATTGGCATGAACGATTTAATTCGATATACAGACCTCTTAGTAATAGAGCCTTGTTTTATATGCCTCAGAAGATGACGGAAGAGGGATATTCCAGGCTTTGTGGTGGCTTAGAGGTATCATATAGTGATATGGATTCGGTTCCGCAAGGCTGTATTAGCAAAACTATTCCGGGATTTGATGTTGTATGTATTAGTGGTTTTGATGTATCGCTTATGGAAGATATTCCAAGGCTTATGGATAATGCATATTCGTACGCCAAGCTATATATTGAGAGTGAGAAGCTCCATATTGTATCAAATAATAAACTTCCTTACGTATGTTATATGGAAAGTGTGAACAGCCTTAAGGTTGAGATACCTGTTTGGTCTAAGAAGACTAAGACAGAGGAGATGCTGACGCTTGATAACATGTCTAAGCGTGATTTGTATGAGCTGGCATATAGAGATTCAACAACAGGTTTTTACAATTGGACGTGGCTAAAGGCTAAGCTTGAACAATGTGAATATATTGGTCTTGAAAGATTTGTATTTGCAAGGTTTGATATAAAAGGATTTAAACTTGTGAATAATATTTTTGGCAGAGAAGTAGCAAATAACCTCTTTAGGCATATATGTGATGTTCTTAGTCAAAAGGAATGGATATTATATGCAGCAAAATGTGAGAAAGATAATTTTGCAATGATAATTAAGGATATGCCTGAGGATACACTTGAGAATTGCCTATATGGTCTATTTGAGGAGCTCGGAGAACTGCCATCTAACCGAAGATATAAGATTTTCTATCGATGTGGAATAGTTGTTTATGATGATAATGAAACAATAAGCTCTGATATGAGAATAGAGGATATGGCAATTATGGCAGAGTCACTATGTACTAAGAATAACGTGACTGAGCTGAAGTGTTATACAGAGAAGATGAAACATAGCTATGTCATGGCACAAAAGTATAAGGTTGAATTACCATATGCTATAGAGAACGAAGATTTGGCTATATATCTTCAGCCGAAATATAATCCGCAAAATGATAAGTTAACAGGAGCCGAGGCTCTGATTAGATGGTTTTATAAGGGCGGTGATGTGCTTTCGCCACAGTGCTTTGTGCCACAATTCGAAAGTGACGGAACAATAGATATTATAGACAGATATGTACTTCGTCAGGTTTGCAAGAAATTTGCTGAGTGGAAGGCAATGGGACTGCCACTATATCCAATATCTGTTAATCTTTCAAGACATCAGATAGCAAGACCTGATCTTATATACATTCTATGTGACATTGTTGATGAATATGACGTTGACCATTCTCTTATTGATTTTGAGATAACTGAAAGTGCTGAATTTAGCGATATGAAATATCTGATAGGTGTTTTGAATGATCTTAAAGCTGAAGGCTTTAAGATATCCATGGATGATTTTGGAACGGGATATTCCTGTCTAAGTCTATTAAAGGATATGCCAATTGATATAATAAAGATTGATAAGAGTTTTATAGATGGTATTGCAGTTGGAGAGATCAATAATAAGGATATGCTTATGGCTAAGGATATTCTTACCATAGCAAATCACCTTGGAATAAAGAGTCTTGCAGAAGGTGTTGAGACCTTTGAACAAAAGGAATATCTTAAAGAATGGGGATGCCATTATATACAAGGATATTATTATAGTAAGCCTGTTCCTGTTGCTAATTATGAGTATTTATTAAGTAAAGCAGGAGAAGATATTGATATAAAAGATATAAACTAAACGGAGGAAATAATATGTATAACTACGCGATAATTACTGATTCGTCTTGTGATCTTCCACATAGTATGATTGAAGAGCTGGATATTAAGATAATGCAGCTTGATATTGTAGTTGACGGAGAGGGCGTGTTTAGAAATGATGAAATGGATGTTAAGGAGTTCTATCAAAAGCTTAGAAATAAGCAGAACATCAAAACCTCAGCTGTAAATGCTGATAAAGCTTCGGATATTATTAAAGACGTATTTGAAAGTGGTAAAGACGTGTTGTATCTTGGATTTTCTTCAAGTTTGAGCAGCACATATCAGACTGTGGCAATGACAGGAAATGAGCTTATGGAGGAATATCCTGACAGAAAGATAATTTCAATTGATACGCTTGCTGCTTCAATGGGACAGGGATTGCTTGTTTACAAGGCCTGCCAATATAGAGCTGATGGAAAGAGCCTTGAAGAGACGGCAGCATATATTGAAGATATAAAGCTTAAGCTGTGTCATTGGTTTACAGTAGATGATTTGTTCTTCTTAAAACGTGGTGGAAGAGTATCAGGAGTAACTGCTACACTTGGTACAATGTTAAGTATAAAGCCTATTCTTCATGTTGATGATGAAGGAAGATTAATAAATGTAGGTAAAGTAAGAGGAAGGAAGGCTTCTGTTGCTGAGCTTGCAAAGAGAATGGAGAATCTTGCAATAGATCCTGGAACACAGGATGTATTTATTAGTCATGGAGACTGCCTTGAGGATGCGGAGAAGCTTGCTGATATAATAAGAGAGAAATTTGGAACTCAAAATATAGTAATTTCTTATGTTGGAACAGTAATTGGAGCACATTCAGGACCTGGAACCTTGGCACTTTTCTTTGTTGGTGATCATCGATGAAATTAATGGGAATTTGTCCTAATAGTGTTGACATATTTTAATTTTAAGGTAAAATAGAAATGTATTTAAATTAAAAAAATAACTAATATATGGAGGAAATAATAATGGCAAAATTTGTATGTAGCGTATGTGGATATGTTTATGAAGGTGATGCTGCTCCAGAGCAGTGTCCTGTATGTAAAGCACCTGCTGATAAGTTCGTTGAGCAGGGTGGAGATATGAGTTGGGCTGCTGAGCATGTAGTTGGTGTTGCTAAGGGTGCACCAGAAGATATCATTGCTGATTTAAGAGCTAACTTCCAGGGTGAGTGCTCAGAGGTTGGTATGTATCTTGCTATGGCTAGAGTAGCACATAGAGAAGGATATCCAGAGATTGGTTTATACTGGGAGAAGGCTGCTTTTGAAGAGGCAGAGCATGCTGCTAAGTTTGCAGAGCTTCTTGGTGAGGTTGTTACTGACTCAACAAAGAAGAACCTTGAGATGAGAGTAGAAGCTGAGAACGGTGCAACAGCAGGTAAGACTGATCTTGCTAAACGTGCTAAGGCTCTTAACCTTGATGCAATCCATGATACAGTACATGAGATGGCAAGAGATGAGGCTAGACACGGCAAGGCATTTGAGGGATTTCTTAAGAGATACTTTGGTTAAGATAGAGGCTGAGCAAGAATTAGTAACTTCGGGGTTATTAATAGCTCGGTTTATATAATAATTATACTAAAGATAAGAGAGGGGTTTATTATTATGGCAGAAATGAAGAAATATTTTTGTAATCCTTGCGGATATACTTATGATCCTGAATTAGGTGATCCGGAGCATGGCATAGCACCTGGTACAGCATTTGAAGACCTTCCAGATGATTGGGTATGTCCTATGTGCGGAATTGATAAGAGTATGTTCCAGGCTTGCATTGATAACTATAATTAATATATCAATCATATTAAGACATTATATCTTAGAGGACAGGGGATTCCTGTCCTCTTTTTTGTAGTGTAGCATTCATCACATTTAACTGTAAAAATTTGCTTGGCTCTGAATTTTAACAGTATTCAGATATAATATTATTGACTATTTAAAGCTATATGATAATATAAGGATATATATAGTTTGCATTGTATTATTAATTATATGAAAAGAGGGATACAGATTGAGAAAAGTATTGCCGGTACTGATATTATTATTGTTGATGCTTACAGCATGTGGCGATAACAATGAGACAACAACTGAGTCAAGTTATGGTGGACAGCTAATTGACAGATATGAGAAAAGCTCTGAGACGGTAGATGAATACAATAAAATAAATCAGGATAAGTTTGATGGTATTAATCAGATAGATGATGAGCAATAAATAATATTAATAAAAATCCCAAGGAGTATGAGATATATAAATAATCTTTTGCTCCTTGGGATTTTTCTTTGTGCTTAATATGAACTATTCTTTAAGTTTAAATCTGTTTGAATCATCAATTGCAACAGTAGGTGACTCGCTAGGATCACTTAGTGAGATTGTAGCCTCATCACCGGTATTTAAAAATGGATCAACATATGCCGGTTTATTTGGGTTCTGTTTTGTACCAAATGTTGATTGGTCATAGCCACTTGCGTTGTTGTTAGCATATGTGTTGGTATTATTGTATGCATTACCATAAGTATTAGAATTATTATAAGTATTGGCATTATTATAAGTATTGGCATTATTATAAGTATTGGCA
>JAEDHX010000042.1 GCA_016296785.1 Coprococcus sp.
GCATTAAGCCCTTAGGTCCAAGGACACGTCCTAAACGACCAACAACACCCATCATATCCGGTGTAGCAACAACAACATCGAAATCTAACCAACCATCTTTCTGAATCTTTGGAACTAACTCCTCGCCACCTGCATAATCAGCACCTGCTGCAAGAGCCTCGTCAACCTTATCTCCCTTAGCAAATACAAGAACCTTAACTGTCTTACCTGTTCCGTTAGGTAATACAACAGCACCACGAACCTGCTGATCTGCATGACGTCCATCAACACCAAGTCTTAAGTGAGCCTCTACAGTCTCATCAAACTTAGCTGTAGCCATCTTCTTTACCAAAGCAACTGCCTCTTCAATCTCATAAGTAGCAGTCCTATCATAGAGCTTACTTGCATCTACATATTTCTTACTCTTTTTCATTATAATAAACCTCCTGTGGTCTTATCGGGAGCGACCCTCCCACCAAAATGATTTCTAAATTAATCTACTACTGTAACACCCATTGAACGAGCTGTTCCAGCTATCATACTCATAGCAGACTCAAGACTTGCAGCATTTAAATCCTTCATCTTAAGTTCGGCAATTTCCTGAACCTTAGCCTTTGAGATTGTTGCAACCTTGTTCTTCTTTGAGTTTGCAGAACCTGACTTGATATTACATGCCTTCTTAATAAGAAGTGAAGCAGGTGGAGTCTTAGTAATAAAGCTAAAGCTCTTATCCTGATATACTGTAATAACAACAGGGATAATCATATCTCCCTCGTTAGCAGTTCTTGCATTGAATTCCTTAGTAAATGCAACGATATTAACACCGTGCTGACCAAGAGCAGGTCCAACAGGTGGTGCAGGTGTTGCCTTTCCTGCAGGGATCTGTAATTTGATATATCCTTCTACTTTCTTCGCCATTTTAGCGCACCTCCAAAAATATTGTGGTAATAACGGGGGATACCCTTCCACTTTCTAATTACAACTTTTTGATATCAACAAATGCAATTTCTACAGATGTTGCACGACCAAATATTTCAACATCGATGGTAACGGTCTGTTTATTGGTGTTGATTGCCTTAATATTTCCTACTGTTCCTTCCCAAGCACCTGATACAACCTGAATCATATCGCCCACTTCAGCATCAATAATGATAGTATCCTGATTAATACCAAGATTTCTCATCTCATCTTCTGTAAGTGGAACAGGCTTTGATCCCGGTCCTACAAATCCTGTAACTCCTCTTGTATTACGAACAACATACCATGTAGCATCATTCATAATCATATTAAGAAGCACATATCCTGGGAATAGCTTTCTTGTCACAGTCTTCCGTACTCCGTTCTTAATCTCTACTGATTCCTCAACAGGTACAGATACTTCTAATATCTGGTCTTGTAATTTTCTGTTTTCAATAGTTTTCTCAATATCTGCTTTTACTTTGTTTTCATATCCTGAGTAGGTATGAACAACATACCATCTTGCATTTTCTGCTTCTGCCATATTCTTCACCAACCTTTACCCAACTATGAAAGACAAACCATATTTAATCAGATAGTCAAGTACTGCTATTAATGCACCTAATATAATAGTTACAATAATAACTACAACTGACTGTTTTGCTAAGGATGCTTTGTTCAACCAGGTAATCTTCTTGAACTCACCCTTTAACTCCTGAAACCAGCTTCTTTTGAGAGTTGTTGACGTTTCTTCATTGTTAGCCATTTTATCAATCCTCCTTACTGGTTACAGATTATTTGGTTTCCTTGTGTACTGTATGAGCTTTGCAGAATCTACAGTACTTCTTTGTTTCCATTCTGTCCGGATGCGTTTTCTTATCCTTTGTCATATTGTAATTACGCTGTTTACAATCCTGACATGCCAATGTTATCTTAACGCGCACTTCCATCTACCTCCATTAATTATTTTAAGGCATAAAAAAAAGACCTCTTTCATCGCACATTCAACAATAACACAAGAACATAGTACAAGTCAAGAAATCTTTTCTTATAATTTGCTTATTTTTTTCTGCAAATAGTTTATATATTATTCCACTTACTATCTGGTCGCGCCACCCATTTCCTTCAACATCTGTACAAGCTCCATATCTGATTCAGTAAGCTTTACATTTGTACAGATTGTATCTCCCTGATCGGATGTAATCTTCAGCTCTAGTATATAGCCCTCTTTTATTCCGCTTTTCGCTGCAGCATTAAGAAATAATGGAAACTTAGGATGATTTGCTGCAAATCTCTCCCATGCACCTTTTACCTTAAATAACATAGCTGGATTAATACCCATAACTATTTCCTCCTAGCAATACTACTTAAATATAGCGCCAATCGCGCCAAATAACCCAAGGCTTGCAAGACACATAATAACTCCGGCAAGCATTACACCAAGCATAACAGCAATTACACTCTTCTTCCAGTCAAGATCTAAAAAGCTCGCTGCAAGTGTTCCTGTCCAGGCTCCTGTTCCGGGAAGCGGTATTCCAACAAATAACAATAATGCAAGATATATACCAACTCCTGCTTTAGCCTTAAGCTTATTACCACCCTTTTCGCCCTTTTCAAGGCAGAAGGTGAAAAATCTTCCAATATATTTTTTATCCTTGCCCCAGATAAGTACCTTTCTTGCAAATAAGAAAATAATCGGGACAGGAAGCATATTACCAATTACGCATATAACAAATGATGGAACGGTAGGCAAATCAAAGCCCACTGCAAATGGGATTGCACCTCTAAGCTCAATTAATGGTACCATTGATATTATAAATACAATCAAATACTTTTTAAACATTATTAGGCACTCCTGTTATTCTTTTTCATAAAATGGCTCTGCATCCAAGGCAACCTTCATTCCAAGTTCATTTCCTGTACTTGTTACCGATACATGTATTCCAAAAGAATAAGGTGTTACTATTGGAATCAGCTCGCCAAAAAGAGCCACCTCATCCACATTATCATCGCAATCTATAACAATAAGATACTCATCCTCGCTCTTATTTGTCTCCATCATCTGCAAATATGCTCTGTTAACACCCATTTTACCTGCAAGATACTTCTTAGCCTCTTCAAGCATTTCAACAGGCATATATTTTGGAGTTCTAAGCACTATATTGGCATTTGCAGGTATCTGGTTCCTTTTAATATGAGGATTGCCTCCTGTACTACTAAATGGACCTCTGTCGTTTTCTATATCATCAATAAGTGCAGTTGGGAATATCAAATTGTCACTATGTGGATTAATAGCTATTCCTACAAATCTTTCCTTGCGTTCAAGAATCATCTTCTTTAAATCTTTATAGGTAATAACTGCCTTCTGTGCATCTGAATAGTCACCCTTCTCAAGCTCCACAAGGCTTGTAAATACAGGAAGGAACTCCTTACCCTCCTGATTAGTAAGTATACAGATATTAACCTTAACAGCTCCCGCCTTATCGCCTTCACCCGGCATGGCAACAGCCTTTACCGGCATAATAAACTGAGCCTTCATTACACATTCCACATAGTCCTTTTGTGCCTTAATTGAATTATCTTCCTTAAGACGGGATATCGCCTTAATCAATTCATCATTTGTAATCTGTTCAATTGGTGTCATTATAATACCTCTTACTTCTTCATTTTATTCACAAATTCTGTATATATGTCTTCATCATGCTTCGCAATGTCAGAATGTTTAGATAATACCAGATCAGGCCTTACATCAACCATAGGCTGGCCAATCCTTTCAGTAAATACTGTAAAGAACTCCCGGCCTCCCTTATACGAAGCAACAGGAAGAACAAGTGCGCCCTTTGAGGTAGGTACTACATAACCTCTTACAACATGATAAAATGGCTTAACAGCTTTTGAGCATTCAATTATATCGCTAAGCTCATATTCCTTCCAAACAAACGGGACCTTGCAATAATAAATCTTTTTATCATCCAGCTTAGCAGCAGAGCCTGTAACTAATCTGCAGAAAGCTCCAAGGAAAATACCTATTATAAATGCAACCCCTACAAGGATTCGGCCTGTGCCTTTAAATATACTATCGATTCCCAGCACTGCAACAATAATAAGCAGCACAATCATAGTACTTACAATAAATACCAACGGTCCAATAATTGTATTTGCCTTATATGTTCCATCCTTTTTTCTTGCACACTTTCCATAATAGCTAAGTCTGCTTGGCTTCATCCCCAGATCTTCTTTGCAGTACGGACAGTATTTTTGATTAATGGTTCCATTTACCGGAATTGACTTATGGCAATGCGGGCATCGAAAGAATACAATACCTATCAATCCTGATAAAAGCATTAATATAATAAACAGCTCCCACCCATAAGTTATCTTTCCTGTAAATGCAAATGCAAATATTCCAAACACACCGATAATGGGTAAAATAACAGATATTAATTTTGCTATTTGCAATTTCATAATGTCCTCCTAAGTTACAAAGCACATATCCTTACATTCAGACTATTACTCGTTACCATCCCAGCAATATGTGCATAGCTTATCTTTATCAATACCAACAGACTCAAGCATGTCATCAAGACGATTATACATAAGCGATGTAAAGTTAAGCTGTTTTCTTATCCATTCAACCATCTCACTGTACTTCTCGCTATCAGGGTCAGCATACTCCTTAAGCTTCTCTTCTGTTGCATGTTCACCCTCAAGTGCCTCTATTGCTCGTCTTGCAATAAGCTCCATCTCTGATGTAGATCTTGAGAAATTCAGGTATTTACATCCATATAAAAGTGGAGGGCAGGCAGGTCTGATATGAACCTCCTTAACACCGCTTTCATATAGAAACTCTGTTGTTTCACGAAGCTGAGTACCTCTGACTATTGAATCATCAATAAGAAGAAGGCTCTTGTCCTTAATCAAGTCATGAACAGGTATAAGCTTCATCTTAGCAATAAGATTTCTCTTATTCTGAATTGTAGGCATAAATGAACGTGGCCAGGTTGGAGTATATTTAATAAATGGTCTTGAAAATGGTATTCCTGACTCATTTGCATAACCGATTGCATGCGCTGTTCCTGAATCCGGAACACCGGCAACTACATCAGGCTTAACATTATCTCTCTTAGCCATCATCTTACCACAATTATATCTCATCTGCTCTACGCTAACTCCCTCATAGGAAGCCGAAGGATATCCATAATATACCCAAAGAAAGGTACATATTTTCATCTTCTTACCGGGTGCTACAAGTGTCTTTACAGCATCAGGTGTCATAACAACTATCTCACCAGGTCCTAGCTCCTTGTAATCTGTATATCCAAGATTAAGGTATGCATAGCTCTCAAAGCTCGCACAGAAGGCACCATCCTTCTGGCCAATTACAATTGGTGTTCTTCCCATTATATCTCTTGCAGCATAAACTCCCTTTGGTGTAAGCAAAAGCATGGAAATAGAGCCATCTATCACCTCTTGAGCATATCTGATTCCATCAATAAAATTATCCTTTTGGTTAATAAGTGATGCAACAATCTCAGTCTGACTGATATCACCATTACTCATCTCAAACAGGTGCGCCTTGCAGTCAAGCACCTCTGTAACAAGCTCATTAATATTATTAATCTTACCAACAGTAGCTATAGCATAAGTACCATGGTGTGAACGAAGAAGAAGTGGCTGACCTTCATAATCAGATATACTTCCTATTCCATAATAACCCTCAAGAGTATTAGCTTCCTTATCAAATTTAGTTCTAAAAGGACTATTCTCTATTGAATGAATAGACTTCTTAAATCCATTATCTCCATACACAGCAAGTCCGGCTCTTCTTGTGCCGAGGTGTGAATGATAATCTGTTCCAAAAAACAAATCAAATATACAGTTTTCCTTTGATACTACTCCGAATATTCCGCCCATGATGTCCTCCAAGTATATTATTTGTGTTATATTCTACACTATTTTTCTATCTTAAGTAATCCCCAATAATTATACTATATCTGGTCAAGCGCCTGTGCAAGATCAGCAATAAGGTCCTCCGCGTCTTCAATACCACAAGAATATCTTACAAGATCAGGATATACTCCACATGCTAAAAGCTCCTCATCATTCATCTGTCTGTGTGTTGCACTAGCCGGATGTAAACAGCAGGTTCTTGCATCAGCTACATGTGTTTCAATGGCACCAAGCTTAAGTGACTTCATAAACTTCTCAGCTGCTTCTCTTCCTCCCTTTACTCCAAAGCTTACTACTCCACATGAGCCATTTGGAAGATACTTCTTAGCCATCTCATGATATTTGTCTCCAGAAAGTCCCGGATAGTTTACATAGCTAACCTTGTCATGTGCATTTAAAAACTCTGCAATCTTCATTGCATTTTCACAATGTCTGGCCATTCTGACATGAAGGCTCTCAAGACCAAGATTTAATAAAAACGCATTCTGTGGCGACTGAATAGAGCCTAAATCTCTCATAAGCTGAACAGTACACTTAGTAATAAATGCACCACCAATACCAAATCTTTCAGCATATGTTACTCCATGATAGCTGTCATCAGGTGTACAAAGTCCAGGATATTTATCGGCATATTTCATCCAGTCAAATTTACCTGCATCAACTATGCAACCGCCAACACCGGCAGCATGACCATCCATATACTTTGTTGTAGAATGAGTGACAATATCAGCACCCCACTCTATAGGTCTGCAATTAATTGGTGTAGGGAATGTATTATCAACAATAAGAGGAACACCATGCTCATGTGCAACCTTGGCAAACTTCTCTATATCAAGAACTGTAAGTGCAGGATTAGCAATTGTCTCACCAAAAACAGCCTTTGTATTTGGCTTAAATGCAGCACTTATCTCTTCTTCAGATGCATCCGGGCTTACAAATGTAAAATCAATACCCATCTTCTTCATTGTTACTGCAAACAGATTATATGTTCCTCCATAAATTGAATTAGATGCTACAACATGATCGCCACAATTTGCAATATTAAATACTGCATAGAAATTAGCTGCCTGACCTGAGGATGTAAGCATTGCAGCGCTTCCGCCCTCTAACTGACGTATCTTATCCGCAACCATATCATTGGTTGGATTCTGAAGCCTTGTATAAAAATAGCCCTCTGCCTCTAAGTCAAATAATTTACCCATATCCTCACTAGTTGCATACTTGAAAGTTGTGCTCTGAATAATAGGTATCTGTCTTGGCTCACCATTGCCGGGTGTATACCCTGCCTGAACACATTTTGTATTAATCTTATATTCGCTCATAATGTCCTCCTTGGATATATAATATTCTCTCTTATTTAAGTGCGTTCTCAGCATTCCTGCTGCAGATTACACCTCAGTATTACTAATGTCATTATCTCCATAATTATCCATTTGACGAGATAAGCCTATAATATTATATAATCAATTAGTTCTAGCTTCAAGAACAATTTACCATTCATTTATTATGGATATTATTATTGTATATGTCTATTTTTAGACATATGTTGATTTTTTATAATAACAAGAGTAGAATATCATTATACAACAAAACACGAGATATTATCTTAATAATATATTAATTTTCTAAGGAGTAATAATGATAAGCAGAAAAGAAGACAGGCGAATCAAGAAGACAAAACAGCTGTTAAAGCAAGGTTTGACTGAATTGATGTTTGAAAAAGACATTAAGAATATTACAATTAAGGAGCTTGTTGAGAAGGTAGATATAAACAGATCCACCTTCTACCTTCATTATTCTGATATTTACGAGCTGCTAACTGAGCTTGAGAATAATCTTATGAAGGAAATAAATCAGGTATTTGAAGAATATAAGAGCATTGACAAACTTGAGGAAAGCTATGCCTTTATATTGACTTTATATAAGACCTTTGATAACAACAGAGACCTGTGCAAGGCGATTACCAGCTCACAAAACAACAGCGCCTTTATCCTGCAGATGGAGGAATCAATCGAGCTTGCTATCAGGAAGAAGCTTGACGAGATACTTAGCGATGAATATGTTATCCCGGAAAGCACATATATCTTCTACCGTTGTGGATGTGTGGGGCTTCTTAGAAGCTGGATAAGAAATGATATCCCTAAATCACCTGAAGAAATGGCAAATGAAACATATCACATTGTCATAGATTCTCTATTACGTCTTAAGAAGGAGGCTTAATAGGATGGATAACAGAGCAATAGGAATATTCGATTCAGGCTTAGGCGGAATCAGTGTACTTCGTGAAATAGTCAGCCTTATGCCTAATGAGAACTATATATACTATGGTGACTCTCTTCATGCACCATATGGAACAAAATCCCTTGACGAGATACAATCACTCTCTGAGTCATGCGTGGAATTTCTTCTGTCCCAGAATGTCAAGGCAATAGTTATTGCCTGCAATACAGCAACAAGTGCGAGTGCTAAGCAGCTTAGAGAAAAATATCAAAACCTTCCAATAATTGGTATTGAACCGGCACTTAAGCCTGCTGTATTATGGAAGGAGCATGACCGAGTGGCTGTAATGGCAACACCGATGACACTAAGCCAGGACAAATTCAAGCAGCTTCTTCATGCTTATGAAGAAGTTTCTGATATCTACTGTATTCCATGTCCGGGACTTGCCGATTATGTCGAGCAGGGAGTATTTGAAGGACCTGAGATTAATGAGTATTTGAGCAATCTGCTCAATCCGTATCTTGACAAGGGCTTAGATGCAATCGTTCTTGGCTGTACTCATTATCCCTTTGTTGAAAATGCTATAAGGCAGATAGCCGGGGATGAAATTAAGATATTTAACGGAAGTCATGGAACAGCTCTTGAACTGAAGCGACGTCTTGCGAATGAGAATCTTCTTTCTAACAGAACAGAAGAAGGAAAGGTCACTATATATAACAGCAGTAATGATGAATCAAAGATTGATTTCTCATATAAGCTGCTTAATCATGCAATATAGAACAAAAGGCAGTAAATATTATGTTAAAGAATAACCACAAAGGTCGCTATAACAATGATTATAGTCCTCGTTATAGCGACCCATATGATATATACGATAAAGCTAAAGAGCATATCAAGGCTCTCCGTAATTCTGAGCGCCATCAAAATAATAATAAACAGGATGGTACAGATAACAATTAATTGTTATATAATGTATAATTAAAACCCTGCAAAAATAACTGAACCAATTACGGTAAGTATTCCTGCCACGACTATCGAAAGACTGCTCATAGCGCCTTCTATCTCCCCCATTTCTATAGCCTTTGCAGTTCCAAGGGCATGTGCCGATGAGCCAATTGCAATACCTTTTGCAATAGGGTGCTCTATTTTAAATAATTTACATATTATTTCTGCAAATATGTTTCCAAGTATTCCTGTTATTACAATAACCGCAACTGTTATTGAAACATAACCGCCAAGCTCTTTTGACACATCCATTCCGATTGCCGTAGTTATTGATTTTGGAAGAAATGTGACATAGCTCTTATGGTCCAGCCTGAATATTATTGATAGTGCAAGTACTGAGCAAAGGCTTGTAAGCACTCCTGAACATATTCCAATAATAACAGCCGCAACATTCTTCTTAAGAAGCTCAAACTGCTCATAAAGCGGAACAGCAAGACATATTGTTGCCGGTGTCAGTAAATAGCTTATGTACTTTGTTCCTTCCATACAAACCTCATAATCCACCTTAAAGGCTACAAATATTATTATCGAAAGTGTAGCAGAGATAAGAAGTGGATTTAGCAGCTTTAGTTTTAGTTTTTTTCTTAAAAGTTCTCCAAACCCATATGTCATAAGTATAATCAATACACCAAGATAAACTGAATCCTTAAAAATATCACTCATCCAACTTCTTCCTCTTTTCAACAAGTTTAATTACAGATTGCGTTACTCTTCCTGATATAACCATTACCACGAAGGTTGTAATAACTGTTATTACTATATATACAACCAAATTCTGCTTCATAATATCAAAGGATTCAATCAAGCCAACTGCTGCCGGCACAAACATAACAGGCATTATTTCTATAAGAAATCTACTGACATCCTTAACCGACTCCTTCTTTATTATTCCTGTTTCTAATAATACAAATAGTATTACTATTCCATAAATACTAGCCGGTACAGGAAGCGGCAGGAATCGGTTCAGCAATTCTCCAAAAAAGGAAATGGCTATAATAATTCCAAATTGTTTTAAATATTTCATTACATAAAAACCTCCAGCTTGTTAGTCCTGAATTAGTATAGCACCATTTTTTGACAATTCAATACTATTATTGAATAAAAAACACAGCCACAAAGCTGATGCATTTTTTAACATCATGCTTTATGCTGTGCTTTTATAATTTAGTATCTTTATGTTATTCCTTACCGTCTAATACTTCATCAATAAAGTATGTCGTTCTCTTAGCAACAGTTTTAGGATCATAATATATGAAATATGGATTTGCCTCAACTGTACTAATACGCTGAATTTCTTCATTTGTGATTACATTGCCATACATTTTTCTATAGTCCATTCCATAATGATATCTCATATTATCAGTTATAGAATTAAGAATAAATACTGTAGGCAAATCTGAAGGAAGCTTCATGCCGTAAACCTTCTCATAATTTTCCGGCTGTCTTCTGATTTCATCTGCAAGGTTTATGCTATCTTTATTACTAATAATTACCTCATCTAGGATATCAATATCCTTTTCTGTTCTTTCTGCCTTAATAAGCTCAGAGAAGGATGGTGTCTCAACTCTTACGAAGCCTGTTGCACAAAGGAGCTGCTTCCATGCGCGGTCAAAGGAGCCTCTTTTTTCAAGGTTTCTTACTACATCCTCAATACGAGAATTATATATATCCATTTCCTCTGTAAACATTCCGGGTACAACTGCATCTATACCTATCAATGCTTCAACCTCATCAGGATATTGTTCAATATATCTCATGGCATATATACCTGATATTTCATTTGGCATTAATATATATTGACCTTCAATTCCAAGCTGTCCGACTACTGTATGTATCTCATTTGCAAATTCGTCTATGTCACGAGGCGTATCAGTATCATCACTAAAGCCTGTTCCAAAATAATCAATTACTACCACCTTATAATGCTTGCCAAGCCAGTCAGCAAGTCCTCTCAGTGTAATTGTTGGACAGTAATCTCCCATTCTTTGCATTACAATAATTGTATGATCACCTTCACCTGTTACATATGTAGCCATCTGCTTACCATCCACTTCAACAAAGGTTATATTCTCCTCCTGATACTTTGCTACATCAGCCTGCATCTTCTTTGACTGACTATGACTTGATACAGAACGATATACTGTAAGTAAAATAATAAGTGGAATTAATACAATGAGTAATCTCTGTATTCCAACCCAGAACATATCAAGATAACCCTTATTATCAAGCCACGAAATAGATGGTTCTGTAACCTTCTTTATTAATACCGAAAGCAATACACCAAGAATAAATACAACAATTACATATAAGAATACATTTTCTATGTAATAAAACGGATCAAAGTTCTCGTCTAAGAAAGCATAGCTAAAGCCCTGTACAAATAATCCGTGTACTAAATAGAATTCAAGTGTAATTGTACTCATAAACTTAAGAAGCTTATTACCTATCTTAACCTTCATTCCAATAAGAAATACTGCTATCGTAAAGAATATTGCTGCAAATATCTGTCCAAATAATCTTATCAGACGAAGTGCATCATAGCTGTCAGCTGACACAAAACCGGCTGTTACCTCTGATGTATATTCACCAAGAACAAAGAAGCCGGCTGTAAGAATCAATGCTAACGGAAGATATATTGCATAGAATTTCTTCACATGCTTTACAAGCTTTTCTTCATGTCTTGCAACAAGAATACCAATAATAAACAATAGCGATGTATTAATCCACCAATTTCCATACATCCAGAAATCGCAGTGTATCATATATAAAACAACAACAGCCGATGTTACAATTAATGCAATTTTCTCCTTCTTTATATATCTGAATGAGAAATAAAAGGCTATATTGAAGATAAAGAATGCATAGATATACCAGGCATATGGATTAAAGGTGTTAGGGCCGCCAAGTCTGAATGGCTGCGTAAACCATAATGCCTCCTCGCATCTTACTCTTGCAATAGCAAATAATATACTTGATATTAACAGTACAAACAATATAGGAAGAAACTTTCTATTAGAAAAATCCTTCAAATAACCGGGCTTTGATTTAAAGCTCTTATATAAACCATAGCCTGAACAGAAAAGGAATATTGCAACAAAGAAATATCCTATTGGTACAAATGGATCAAGTCCATGACGTACAACTTCTTCTCGCATTCCTGGCATACAGGTCTTCTGACCACAGTGATGAAGCATAATCCCAATGGCACAAAAGCCCTGAATTGCTTTTGTCTGATCTAAGGATAAAAACTCATCATTCCATTTCCTGATTCCAAATACCTTACTTTTCCAGAATAATGCCACAGCAAGTAATGGATACACTAAATATACTAAATACTGCATAAGACTATACCTCCCCTATTTTAATTACTCACCATACGCAATCTTAATAATGTCATCAATTCCGGCTTCCTCAATTGAGACATCCTTTATCTGCGCTTTTGAACCTAATTCCTCTATTAGTCTTGCAGCTGTAATATCTTTCTTGTAGAATCTATATTTTGCCATATTACCTTCTCTATAAACGATTTCACATTTATCATGTGAAGGAATATTCTCATCATAGAAAATGGCTACAAGCGTTTTATATGGTGCAATCCTGTCAACTATATCATCAAGATTACCATCCTCAACAAGATGACCCTGATTTATAATGATAAGACGGTTGCAAAGCTGCTGAATATCACCCAAATCATGAGTGGTGAGAATTATCGTAGTACCACGTTTCTCATTTATCTCTTTAATAAATTTTCTAAGTGCATATTTTGAACTTATATCAAGACCTATTGTTGGCTCATCAAGGAATAGAACATCCGGTGAGTGAAGCATTGCTGCAACTAAATCGCCCTTTATTCTCTGACCAAGAGACATCTGTCTTACAGGCTTATCAAGGAGCTCCTTTATTCCAAGTATCTCATCCATTGTATCTATCATCTCATCATATGAGGTCTTATCAATCCTGTATATATGGCGAAGCAGCTCATAGCTTTCTCCAAGTCTCAAATCCCAATTCAGCTGCGAACGCTGACCAAAAATAACGCCAATATTCTGCACAACGTCCTTTCTATTTTTTGTAACGTCCTTACCGCCGATTAGTATACTACCACTAGTAGGTGTCAGAATACCTGTCATCATCTTTATTGTTGTACTCTTGCCGGCACCATTTGGACCAATAAACCCGACTATCTCTCCAGCTTTTATTTCAAAGCTTAAATTGTCCACAGCTTTTACAACTGTAACCTCCTTCTTAACCAGTCCCTTAATTGCGCCTTTAATTCCTTCTCCTTTTTTTGCTACATGATAGCTCTTTGATATATTCTTAACTTCAATCGAATTATTCATTGTTTCTCCTTAAATTAATTATATATATACTACTGTTTATCAACTAGTGAGCATTGTCATATATATCTGCCATAACCCGCAAATTCATGTGACAAATGTAACTTTTTTAGTTACCTGCACTTTCGTACTTCTTTAATCCAATCCTAAATATAAATGCCGCAATTATCATTACTACTATTCCAACAGCAAGTGTGATTACTGATGCAAGCCCTGAAATTCCACCAACCCTTGAGATTCCAAGCATATCCGAAATTGGGTAAAAAGAAACCCAGCCTATCGGAATAATATAAGTTAAAATAAACTGAAGGCTCTCGGGATACATTGATATTGGATACATAGTTGTTTTATCAAATATTTCCTGTGTATACTGTCCAAAATCATTTGCGCTCCTAGTCCAAAAGGAACTCGAACCAAGTATTATATATATACCGCCTCTGATAAGTGTTGCACCAATTAGCATAATAAGAATTAAAGCAATATTCTTTATGCTAAATGAAAATGATACCTTTATGCACCCGTATATGAACACTATTATTCCGGGTATCAGATCCGTTAAGCCAAATATATTCACCTGTGTAAATAAGAACTGGTATACTACGCTAAGCGGTCTCGTGAGGAATCTGTCGAATTCGCCCTCTATTACATAAAATCCAAGGAACCAACCCTGAATAAAAAATATCATTGATAATGCATGTGATATAACAGATAAGCCATATAAGAATGCAAGCTGACCATAATTCCAGCCATTAATACTTCCAAACTCTTCTACAACAAATCTTATTGTTGCAAATCCAACAATAAACTGAATAGGGTTAGATAGCAGCCATCCGATAATAGCTGACGGGTATTCAATTATCGATAGAAATGCCATCTTGATATATGCACGCGTAACATCCAGATAATGAATTAATTCCTTAAATGCATTTTTCATGCCATCATCCTCCCTGAATCATTATTTTCTTTTCTATCCTTTTCTTCATAATGCAAAATACAGCTACAAAAATAACTATCCATACAGCCTGAACAATAAAGCCTTTAATAAGTGTATGAGTGTCGTATTTTCCAATGTACAGATTAAGTGGAAACTGATACAGGTATACAAAAGGCAGACACTCAAGAACAGCTCTAAGCGATGCCGGGAAGAACCATATCGGAATAATACTTCCTGATAACAATCTTATAAGATGCTTCTTGACCTGTATAAGAGAATCCATATTAATAACCTTAAATGCCAGCATGCTAAAGGTAAGTGCTAAAAACCAGTTAATCCAAAAGGCTAAAAACAAACTAACCAAAAATAATACAAACGCTACTGCTGATGCAGGCTTTGGAAACTTAATAAGTACACTACCAATAATAAATATTGGTATTAGATTCTGGAAAACAAGAGCTGTTCCGCCTGCAAGGTTCTCTGCCAGAAATACCTTGTAAATATCTACAGGTCTCATCATATCAATAGCTATCGTTCCCTTCGAAACACTTCCTGTTACCCTTCGTTCAACATTAGTAGTAAGTACTACAGATATCATGGAAGATACAACTGTATAAACGAGCATATTATCAACACTGACACCTGATACACTATCATTTCCACCATAAAGCGCTTTCCAAAAGAAGGCGCTTGCAAGCATAATAATGGATTGCATAATAATATTGCCATATACATCAAACTTATATGTAAGACTTCTTATTATCTGCATCTTATATACTTGTAAATAAACATTGAATTTCTGCTTCTTTTCCATATTATTTCTCATTCCTCATGCATTTTCTAAACTCTAAAGGTGTCATCCCAAGACATGAGCGAAAAGCCTTTGTAAAGTAGCTTCCGTCCATGAAGCCTACCTCCCCCGCAATCTCAGTAACTGACATATCAGTTTGTGTAAGCATAGCAGTACTCTTATCTATTCTGTATGACTTCACATATTCCATAGGTGTCATATTAGTATATGAGTTAAATAAAGCAGTACACTTTGTCTTTCCAACACTTCCAATATTGCATATGTCATCAAGCACAATCTTCTCTTTATAATTATCCTGAATAAAACCTATCATCTGCTTAACAGTATAAAGATCATGATTCTGCGACACCTTACCGCTCTTTTCTATTCCAAGATTTAAGTATAATGTATACCAAATATCATATATTTCCTTCATTGTACTTAACTCATGACCTATCGGCTCAACATAGTTTTCATCACAGAAGTCTGTACTTTTTTCATAATTCTCAATATTCTTAATACTGTGCAGTATTTTCTTATGCCAAGGTATCTCCTCACTCAAAAACATATGCGGAATACTGTCATTATTAATGATTGTATTTACATATGTAGCGGCAATACAATTTGATGAAGATAAAATCATAGGATGGAATATAAGACAATATAGAACACAATCTACATTCTCACTGGCAATAACATGAAGCTGTCTTGAATTAACAAATATTCCTTCTCCTGCATTCATCTTGACATATGAACCATTTAACCGGTAACCGACACTTCCCTCCACAACATATAAGAATTCAACCTCATCATGCCAGTGAATAAATATTTCATCAAACTTAAAAGCTGCGGGAATATAATTCTTTCTAAAAAACACCTGAAAATCCGGATTATCATACTGAAGAAACTCAGATTTATCCTCTCTTATATATGACATCACTATCACCCCTCTCATTTTACAATTATATTTCATATTACTATAATATTATATAACATAATCTCTTATTTCTGGTATAATATTTCGCAATATCAATATAGCATATAATTCGCGAAATATTTTTCTATAAATAAGAAAAAGAATACCGCTTGCGAGATTATCGAGCCGGTCGCGGTCGCTTGTGCGACATGATTCTTATCGCGCGAGTGCGCATCCTTAGCGGAGCGTTTTTTATATAACAGGAAAT
>JAEDHX010000043.1 GCA_016296785.1 Coprococcus sp.
ATCATCACGTTACAATATTACTTATAATACCACACTTATCCCAAAACCACAACTATTTGCCACGGGGACATATTTGCCACGGGGACAGGTCCCGCGGCTGATATTATGTCAACCGCAGCTTGCCGTCAGGGTTTTGATTCTTGTTCATGATGGGTGCTTGTCTTTATGGCGTTATATATGCTGCCCTTCGTATGCCGTTAAAAGATTTGGTAATATCTATTATCATGTTGCACAAATCTTTCAAAAGTTATACGAAGGGCAGAATATATAGCACCATAAAGACAAGCATCATCACAAACAAGAAATATACCCCATATCAGCAAGTTGCGGAGCGTCAGGTGCTAAGCCGCGGGACCTGTCCCCATAGCGAGTAGGGGGTTGTCTACTTGGCGGGGTTGTGGTAGAATAGGTTTAGTTTACTTATCGCTTTAACGTGTTAAATTGCGAAGAATACATATATGGAGTGTTATTATGACAAATTTCAGGATTGGTTTTATTGGGCTAGGATTGATTGGCGGGTCTGTTGCCAAATCAATTAGGAGGATTTTTCCGAACTACTATATTGTAGCAATGGATAGTAACAGGTATACTCTTGAAGAGGCAAAGAAAGAAGGTACACTTAATGAGTTTACCGATGATATTTCTGAGATAGCAAAATGTAATTATATATTCCTGTGTGCGCCTGTTCATTATAATATCGAGTATCTTAAGCAGCTTAAGCCTCTTCTTAAGGAAAACACCGTTTTGTCGGATGTGGGTAGTGTTAAGCTTGATATATATACTGCTGTTAAAGAGCTTGAGCTTAGTAAGTATTTTATTGGCGGTCATCCTATGGTTGGTTCAGAGCGTTCAGGCTTTAATGCAGCATCTGACAGATTAATAGAAAATGCTTATTACTTTATCACTCCTTCTGACACAGTAGATAACGCTAAGGTTGAGGAGTTTATTACATTTATTGGTGACCTTGGTGCTATACCTATTATGTATTCTCCAAAGGAGCATGATCGAATCACTTCGTATATAAGCCATATTCCTCATGTCATCGCTGCTTCACTTGTAAATCTTGTAAAAGCAGCCGATACTCCGGATGGGATATTCAAAGCCCTGGCTGCCGGTGGTTTTAAGGATATTACGCGTATTGCTTCTTCAAATCCAATTGTTTGGGAGCATATACTCCTTAGCAATCCTGAAAATATAGTAAATGGGCTTAAGGAATATATTGAGCTTATAGAAAAAATAATATATGATATAGAACATAATGACGGTTCTGATATAAACAACTTCTTTGACAGTTCAAGAAGCTATAGGGATTCAATACCAAATAATACAAGTGGTGTTATTCGTATGCATCATGAGCTATTTGTAGATATACCTGATGAGCCGGGTTCCCTTGCTAAGGTTACTGCCATATTAGCTGATGCAAATATTAATCTTAAGAATTTTGGTGTTTCTCATAACAGAGAGGACGAGGAAGGTGTATTAAGACTTTCTTTCTATGATGATATATCAAGGCAGAAAGCTCATAATATTCTATACGATAACGGATACCGTCTATATAACAGATAACTACATTATAAGGTGGAAAGAAATGAAATTTACAAGAATTAATAAATTAAACGGAGAATTATGCATTCCCGGTGACAAGTCAGTTTCTCACAGGAGTATAATGCTTGGTTCTCTGGCAGAAGGAATTACCGAGGTACATGGATTCCTAAATAGTGCTGACTGTATGGCTTCAATGAATTGTTTTAGAAATATGGGAATAGATATTTCATATGATGGTAATATAGTAACCATCAACGGAAAAGGACTTCATGGACTCAAAGAATCACCTGTAACTCTTGATGTTGGCAACAGCGGAACAACAACAAGGCTTATGTCAGGAATTCTTGCCGCACAGGATTTTACCAGTCGTATTACAGGCGATGCATCCATTTGCAAGAGACCTATGAAAAGAATAATGACGCCTCTTAGTCTTATGGGTGCAGATATTACCTCAGAATTGGAAAATGACTGCACACCTCTTATTATTAAGGGTAAGAAATTACACGGAATCTCATACAACTCACCTGTTGCCTCTGCGCAGGTCAAATCATGTATCCTTCTTGCAGGACTTTATGCAGCCGGAGAAACAAGCGTAACGGAACCATACATATCACGTAATCATACAGAGCTAATGTTTGACTCTTTTGGTGTACCGGTTCAAGTATCAGGAAATACCGTTACAGTTAAACCTGCAGACAAGCTTTATGGTCAAAAGATTGTTGTTCCGGGAGACATATCTTCTGCAGCATATTTTATCGTTGCAGGTCTTATCACTCCTAACTCTTCAATTACAATAAAAAATGTTGGAATCAACCCAACAAGAGACGGAATAATTGAAGTAGTAAAGAAAATGGGTGGTAACATTACATTTTCTAATATTTCTAGTGATGTCGGAGAACCAACTGCTGACATAACAATAAGAACGTCATCCCTTAAGGGCTGTGTAATTGAAGGTGAAATAATACCTAAGCTAATTGATGAAATTCCTATAATAGCCGTGTTAGCCTGTTTCGCTGAAGGAACTACAATAATAAAGGATGCAGCCGAGCTTAAAGTAAAGGAATCAAACAGAATAGATATGATGGTAGATAACCTTGCTGCTATGGGTGCAGATATTACAGCTACTGATGATGGAATGATAATAAACGGCGGAAAAACGCTACATGGTACAACTGTGGACTGCAAGCTAGACCACCGCATAGCAATGAGCTTTTCAATAGCCGGGCTAAATGCAGATGGTGAAACTAAAATAATAGGCAGCGAAATTATCAACACCTCTTATCCTGGCTTCTTTGATGATTTGGCTTCAATTATGAATTAGATGATTAATTTAATAAACAGAAAAACGGCCGGTAATAGCTAAATTACTATTACCGGCTGTCTATTATTTGATAATTATTTCAATAATATCTATAATTACTAATGTTACCAATCGAGCTTGCTAATATACCAAATACAATAATGACATAAAGAAGCATGAGAACAGAAAGAATAAGCCCTATAATGCTACATATATTACCCGCCTTTGCAAATCCATTAGCATTGCCACCACTTTGCTGAACTGACTGTTTGCCCAAAACAAGACCAACAATTCCACATACTATACCAAATATTCCATATGCCCAGCAAAGAATAATACTACATATACCAAGAACCATTGAAGCAATACCTTTGCCCTGTCCCGGATCAACCGGCTTATCATTGCCATACGATCCCTGTCCATTATAGCCATTCTGATTACCATAACTATTCTGGTTATAATAGCCCTGATTGTAATCGCTTTGATTATATACGTTCTGATTATATGGGTCCTGATTATATGAACCCTTGTTGTATGGATCCTGATTATATGAACCCTTGTTGTATGGATCCTGATTATATGAACTATTGTTGTATGGATCCTGATTATATGAACTCTGATTATATGAGTTCTGATTAAAAGCATCCTGGCTATAAGATTCAGTACTATATGTAACTGTATCCTGGTTATTTACGTTCTGTCCTGAATAAGGTGTTCCCTGTCTCTGATTATCCATATCTATACCTCTCTCTATATAATATATCCCGGTATCAGAAGCTTCATAATATATTGAACAATATATATTATAAGTCCAACAATCCAATACCAATTATGCCATCTAAGACCTCTAATCCTTCCTTTAGAAATCTGCCTTAATGACTGTGAAACAAAAAATACTACACATAATACTATAATATAAATTACTGCTGCGTGGTAATAAAGGCTCGTAAATATACGTCCATGCAAGAGAGAAATCAGTGCTCTCGTACCTCCACAGCTAGGACATGGAATCCCCGTTATTTGTTTAAATTTACATGTCATCAAATCCGCAAAAAACGGTATATTGCGACTTAAGATTATAAACGTAACTGTTAGCACAAATATTGCAATCATCGTAATAATCTCAGCAATATAAACCGATCGTTCCGGCTCATCTAAGTATCTTAGTATTTTTTTCTTTTCCATAGTCAAATTATAATATATATATCCCTGTGAGTAAACATTTTTATAACATAAATAATATTATCTTAAATCCTAATAAAGATTACCTAACGAATACTAAATGATAATCATTGCATCACCAAAAGAGAAAAATCTGTACCTCTCATTAACAGCCTCCTCATATGCTGCTAGCACCTTTTCTCTATCGTACAAAGCAGATACAAGCATAAGTAAAGTTGATTCAGGCAAATGGAAATTAGTAATCAAAGAATCAACTACCTTAAAGTTATATCCCGGATAAATAAATATTTCTGTCCATCCGCTTGCCTCTCTTACATATCCATTTTCATCTCCAACAGTTTCAAGTGTTCTCGTACTTGTAGTACCAACTGAGATTACTCTGCCACCGTTTTTCTTTGTTGTGTTAATTATATCGGCTGCGTCTTTATCAATCATATAGAATTCTGAATGCATATGATGATCAAGAATATTCTCTTCTTTTACTGGTCTGAAGGTCCCAAGTCCTACATGTAACGTTACATGAGCAATACGTATACCCTTAGCTTCTATTTTATCAAGAAGCTCCTTTGTAAAATGAAGTCCTGCTGTAGGAGCAGCTGCTGAACCGTCATGCTTCGCATATACTGTCTGATATCTGTTCTTATCCTCAAGCTTATGTGTTATATATGGTGGAAGTGGCATCTGACCAAGCTCATCAAGTATTTCTTCAAATATCCCCTCATATTCAAAGCGTATTAACCTATTGCCCTCTTCTACGATGTCAACAACCTCTCCAACCAGCTTGCCGGTAATCTTACCGGTAATTTCATCGCATTTATCTAAATTAGCTCCAAATACTATTCGAGCTCCTACTCTTGCTTTCTTGCCCGGCTTTACAAGGGTCTCCCAGGTCGAATCATCCTTTCGCTTAAGCAATAAAACCTCTATTGCTGCACCGGTATCCTCCTTCACACCCATTAGCCTTGCAGGAATTACCTTAGTATCATTTATTACAAGGCAGTCACCAGGATTTAAGTAGTCAATAACATCATAAAAATGCTTATGTTCTATAGTATTATTAGCTCTATCAAGCACCATCAGTTTCGATTCGCTTCTTCTTTCAAGAGGATCCTGCGCTATCAGCTCCTGTGGCAAATCATAATAAAAATCAGATAATTTCATCTTAACACTCTCTCATATATATTCTCAAAAAAGACTGTTATGCTTAATCTATTGAATAGTCTGCATAACAGTCTCTTTATCTTATCATATAACTAAATTATAAGCAATTTATACTTTCCACTTAGTTGCTTTTTTAACTATATAAACAGTTGATATATATTCCTCAGATGAATCTGTTGAGAAGGTATCAACATATGTAATTCTTACATATGTATATGCAAGAAAATCACGTGATAAAGTATATGTTCCTGTATTATAATCATCAGAATAGTAGCTATAACCAACATTACCGGTGTAAATAGCCTTTCCATTCTTTACTGTCTTATACTGTACTTCACCATTTGAATTATACTTACCTACTTCAAGTTTCTTAATCTTATAGCCGGCATTAAGCTTAACAGTAAGCTTACCCTTGTTAACTGTAGTGTAAATATCATTACCATTCTTAACAGTTGTCTTACCAAGTGTTACACTCTTAACTAATCCACCTGTCTCTGAAACATGTACTCTGACTGTCTTTGTGCTTCCAAGTGTCATTCCGGCCTTATTCTTAATCTTAAATACAATCTTATATGTTCCGGTCTTCTTAGCATAGAATGAAACTCTTGCATAAGCTGATGTTGTTGAAGTTGAATAGTATGTCTGTTTTACAACAAGATTAGAGCTCTTTGACTTAAGTCCTGACAACTTACATCCTGCTGATGGAAAGTTTACAGAAAAGCTTCCGTAATGCTCAAGACCTACACCACATCTTACATTTCCCGGTGCAATCTGTGTTGCAGCACTAGCTTCTTTAGCCGGTGAAACAACTATTACTGAAATAATCATAGCTACTGCAATTAATGCAGCAATAATCTTTCTTGTTACCTTTTTCATTTGATTTTCCTCCACTCAATTAATAAAACTTAACTTCCATTAAGAATTATAGCATATTATATAAAAAACACAACATGTTTTATGCACATATTCAACAATATCATCTTATACACATACTTAATTACATAATATACGCAAATTCAATCTACTATTATGCTCTCAGTTCAACTCCCAGCTTATTAAGTTCCTTAAGCATTTTCTCTACAAGCTTATCTACTTCTGCAGTCTCAAGAGTTCTGTCCTTTGCTCTAAAGGTCATCGAATATGCTACTGATTTCTTTCCTTCTGCAATCTGTTCTCCTTCATATACATCAAACAGCTTGTAGCTTTCAAGAAGTTTTCCACCGCACTTTTTGATAATAGCTTCAATCTGACCTACAAATACAGATTTATCCATTACCATACTAAGGTCTCTTGTACTTCCAGGGAATTTTGCAATTCCTTCATACTTAATGTCGAATGAAGAAAGCATAACAAGTGTTGGCATATCAATAACAGCCACATATACCTCACCCTTAATATTATAATTATCACAAACCTCCGGATGAAGCTGTCCGATAAATCCGATATTAAGTTTGCCCTTAGTTATATTTGCCTGACGTCCCGGATGAAGGAAGGTATGCTCCTTAACCGGTTCATATGTGCATTGGTTCTTAAGTCCAACTCTCTCGCAAAGCTCTTCCACTACTCCCTTAAGGGTGAAGAAGTCTCCCTCTCCATACATTCCGATTGTAAGCTTCATTCTCTCTTCCGGAAGCTCTGTTACAGGCAATGACTTTGGAAGATAAACATTACCAAATTCATATAATCTTGCAACCTTATTCTTTCTATTATAGTTTGTTGCAAGTGATGTAAGAAGACCGTTTAATGATACAGTTCTCATTATACTAAAGTCTTCTCCAAGAGGATTTGATATCTCAACTGTCTTTCTGTAATCAGAATCTGCAGGAATAAGAAGCTTGTCAAATACCTTAGGACTTTCAAATGAATAACACATACCACCGGAGAAGCCATTTCCTTCGAGAACATCTCTGGCAATATCATTTATCATATGGTCATATGGTTTCTTACCAACAGTTGCCTCACCTCTTGGAAGTGATACAGGAATATTATCATAGCCATAGAATCTTGCAACCTCCTCAGCAAGGTCTGCCATACAGTTAAGATCCTGTCTGAAGGTTGGAATTGTAAGCATATTGTTAGCTTCATTATAAGTAAGACCTAATCTTCCAAAATACTCAAGCATCTTAGCAGGTTCAACATCTGTTCCAAGAAGTGCATTCATCTTATCCGGCTCGAATGGTAATTCTTTTGGAAGAACCGGTTCAGGATATACATCAACTACTCCGCCTACAACTTCACCGGCGCCCATTTCTTCAATAAGCTGACAAGCTCTGTTGATTGCTTCAAGTGCAAGATTAGGATCAAGCCCCTTTGTGAACTTAAATGCTGCATCTGTTGCAAGACCAATTCTTCTTGATGAAAGTCTGATATTTGTTCCATCAAAGCATGCTGCCTCAAAAAGAAGTGTTTCAATACTATCTGTTACCATAGAATTTTCGCCACCCATGATACCGGCAATACCAATTTCCTTCTCGCCATCGCATATCATAAGCACATCATGATCAAGTGTTCTTTCCTGTCCATCAAGTGTAACAAATTTGTCGCCATCATTTGCACGACGAACAACAATCTTATTACCTGCAATATCAGAAAGGTCAAATGCATGCATTGGCTGACCATATTCTTCCATTACATAGTTTGTAATATCAACAAGGTTATTTATTGAACGGATACCCTGTGCAGCAAGTCTCTCCTGCATCCACTTTGGTGATGGTCCCAGCTTTAAATTCTTTACTACTCTTGCACAATAACGACGGCATAAATCAGGATCCTTTACCTCTACTGATATATAATCATTTACATCTTCATCATTTCCTGTTTCTTTAATTACAGGTGGGTAAAATGGCTTCTCAAATGTTGCCGCAGCCTCTCTTGCCATACCAATAATTGAGAAACAGTCTACTCTGTTTGATGTAATCTCATATTCAACTACAACATCATCAAGACCAAGGGCCTTAACAGCATTATCGCCAGGCTTAACATTTGCAGTCTCAGGAAATACATATACTCCATCTTCCGGTGCCTCCGGATAGAAATCTCTTGAAGAACCAAGCTCTTCAATACCGCACATCATACCATTTGACTCTACTCCACGAAGCTTGCCCTTCTTAATCTTAATTCCATCCGGATACTCATTATTATCTCCATGCGCTGCTGCAACCTTACCACCATCTAAAACAACAGGAATCACATCCTGCTCCTTAACATTAGTTGCACCTGTAACAATCTGAATCGGTTCAGCTTCTCCTATATCAACCTGACATACAACAAGCTTATCTGCATCAGGATGTCTGTCTATCTTTAATATTTTACCAACTACAATCTTCTCAAGGTTTTTATCCTTTTTCTCATAGCTTTCAACATGTGAACCTGAAAGAGTCATTGCATCAACAAATTCACTTGCTGTTACATCAAGGTCAGGAACATATACCTTTATCCATGAAAGTGGTGTATTCATATTATTCTGTCTCCTTCCTAAAACTGCTCTAAAAATCTCATGTCGTTCTCGTAGAGAAGTCTCATATCATCTATCTCATACTTTAAAAGTGTTACTCTCTCCAGACCTATACCAAATGCAAAGCCTGAGTATACTTCAGGATCAATTCCACAGTCACGAAGAACCTTAGGATGTACCATACCGCATCCAAGAATCTCTATCCAGCCGCTTCCCTTACAAACACGACATCCCTTACCACCACATTTAAAGCATGTGATATCACATTCTGCAGAAGGCTCTGTAAATGGGAAATGATGAGGTCTGAACTTTACCTTTGTATTCTCACCAAAGAACTCCTTAGCCCACTGTGCAAGTGTTCCCTTTAAGTCAGCCATAGTAATTCCCTTGTCAATTACAAGACCTTCTACCTGATGGAAGGATGGTGAATGTGTTGCATCAACCTCATCTGCTCTAAACACTCTGCCAGGTGAAAGAATTCTTATAGGAAGCTTTCCTTTTTCCATAACTCTTGCCTGTACAGGTGATGTCTGTGTTCTAAGCAGAATGTCTTTATTAATATAAAATGTATCCTGTTCATCCTTTGCCGGGTGATTTGCAGGAATATTAAGGAGCTCAAAGTTATATTTATCATATTCAACTTCAGGTCCATCAACTATCTCATAGCCCATTCCAATAAATACTCTCTCTAAATCCTCAAGAGCTATCTGGTTCGGATGTCTGTGTCCAATAAGCTTTCTTGTTCCTGGAAGAGTAACATCGATTGTTTCTCTCTTCATCTTCTCTGTTCTTATGGCATGGTTAATTGCCTTTGTTTTATCCTCAAGGGCTTCCTCGATTGCAGCTCTTGCATCATTTACCATCTGACCTACCTTAGGTCTGTCTTCAGGTGCAACATCCTTCATTCCTTTAAGTACCTGGGTAAGCTCACCCTTCTTTCCGAGAATTGCTACCTTAACATCATTAAGTGATGCAAGCACGTCTGCATTTTGAATTTTCTCTAATGCTTCAGCCTTAATAGCTTCTAACTTTTCCTTCATGGTCTTTCTCCTTCTATCTTCTTTTTGGTATTTATGGTAAATATGTGTCGTTATATTCATAGGTTGTATTCAAGCACAATCCTATGCAACAAAAAAGTCCCTTTCATAACAAAAGGGACGAATTAAACCGCGTTACCACCCTGATTCCAGAATAATCTGGCTCTCATTAGATACTTAACGCGTATCAAACGTTACTTTCTACAAGCCTATGCCTTCAAAAGTAAGACTCGGATGTGAAATTAAATAATAATACCCTGCTTAACCAAACTTACAGCCAATGATTTAGTCTCTCTGAAAGAGGTATTATATCTTTTGCATCGTCAACGTCTTTCATCATCTTACTATAACACATCTTTACTATGTGTCAATAGTTCTTTTCACTTTCTTGCACTCTGTTCTTTTGCTTTATTAAGCTCTGCTCCAAGAAACAAAATATACATACTTATATATATCCAGAATATTACAAGAATAATTCCTGCAAGACTTCCGTACATGTATGTATTTGCACCTATTACCTTCACATAAACGGACAATCCTAAAGCTAGAAGAATCCAGCAGACAGTTGTAAACACTGCCCCGGCAATATTGCGTCTTACAATCATCTTACCTGAAGGAAGAATACTATAAGCAATTAGCACAACAAGGAATACTACTATCGGTCCAAATGCAACTCTTAACAGAAAATAAATCATATCTATTGCAGCTACACGACCTATTATTGAATCAAGCTTATCCTTAATAACATCGCCAAGAATATAAAGAAGCATTACTACAATCATCATAACACAAAACAGTATGGTATATAATGCGTTAATTGTTCTTCTAATAAAATAGTTCCTGCCTGTTTCAATTCTATTGATATTGTCTAATCCATCGCTAACTGACATAATACCCTTAGAGGCAGACCAAATCATAACTATTAATGACACTATTGCTCCAAAGCCAATTGTTGTATTATATATTTCGTCAATCATAAATCCAAAATAACCTCTAACGCTTTTTGGAAAGAAATTGTTTACAGCATTTACAAATTCAGTCTGTTCAAACGGAAGATACTTTATTGTTGTAAGCAACATCATTACAAATGGAAATGCTGACAGAATAAGGAAAAAGGCAGACTGTGCCGCATACATGGTAATATTGTCCTGCTTGATTACCTTTGACGTTTTTATGCATGTTGAAATAATACCTTTAATAACACTCACACTATCCACCTCATATCATAAAACCATTCGACACAATTCTATTTACTTGATTTGTACAAGCTCTACATTCCTATAGTAATGATTTATAATTTCCTTGTAGTTATAACCCAGCTTAGCCATCTCATTTGCACCATTTTGACTCATGCCTGAGCCGTGACCAAAGCCTCCGCCTTTTATCATAAACTGGCCAATACCTTCATCCCTTTGTACATAGAAAAATGCACTAGGGAGCATCTCATAGCCTGTCTTTTCACTTCCATCCCGGCAGGTTATTGTTATATCAAAAGGCCTTAATAGCCTCCTTATATTATGCTGGCCGACACATTTTACTGTATTATTACTTCCAACAACAATCAGCTCTTTTACGATACCGCTCGTTCCTCTTTGCTCAACACGAATTGATGTAACTTCACCTATATCAGGACATTCTTCGCCCATTGCAACATATTTTCCATTCTTTAGTACAAATACTTTATCTGCATCACATGTAACAATACCGTTAGCAATAGCATTTGTCATTTCCTCATAAGAATAGACTGCTGTCCATCTGTAAAAAGGAAGCTCTGCTTCATACATATCAATGCATTTCTGTTTATTAATCATGTTATCATCAATAAAGCTTCTAAAGGCAGTCTCATCTGCCAAATAAACTTCATCATCTTGTTCCTTTTGATAGTATTCACCCAAATAATCAAGCGCCTCACCGCCCCAGACATCAGCATTGCTGCAGGTTACTCCACATGAGGTTGAAAAATATAGCGCAGTAATAAAATCATTATTATACATCGGAACAATACCATAAGTATCATTTACAGCATCAATCGAACTATCTGTTTCAGGAAAATTATTATAGACCTGGCTACTTGTCGAATCATCAAGATCGGCTCCATACTCTAAAAACGCAGGATTGCAAATGCGGTTATAGGCAAAACCTCTCGCACATACAGCTTGTGTTTTTAACGCCTCCTCCTCGAAGGTAGCCGGAACCTCACTAGCTACAACACCATATAAGTATTCCTCTACAGGAAGGCTGTTTACAACAGTATATCCTTCATCATATGCAGCAATTTCTATTGTTCCTCTATATGACGGTGCTCCACCACTCTTAATAATACTGCTAATAGTAATACGTCCTTCCTCACTATTAGGAGCAATTATTACAGTGCCTTCCTTCAAAGTCTCGCTATCTATAGTAATAATATCATCCTTTCGATGAATTACTAATTCTTTGCCGTCATTTACAGTATATTCAGTATTGCAAGACAGCTCCACATATGGCTGAACATAACCATGTGACTTATCAGAAATCAACACACGTATATTGTCTGATATCCCTTTTGGTCTTTTATTCTTACCGGATTTCGTTTCCTGATTCTTATCAGACAAATTATCTTCTTCCCTGTTCTTGTCATTATCCCCTGTTTCTACGCAATTACCAGTAACATTTCCCGGTATAAAATCCTGAACATCATCTGATACAATTTTAATAGTTTCAACCTCATTATTACCGGCATTAATTGCAATAACTAAAACTAATATAAACAAAATGAGCGATACTATTCCAATGCATATTTTTATTCCTTTGGGGGGCATTTTGTATTTCATATATATATACCTTCAAATAAATATATTATAACAACGAAAAAGCAGCATATAAATGCTGCTTTCTTATCATTTGCATACAGTCTGAAATGCGCCCTTGTATTTTGAGTCCTAGCCACGCTAGGTGGGCAACCGCAACTGAGTCTCTGCCTTCCACTAGATTATGATGAGGCTTGACATAAAAACAGTAATTAGGAATCCCTTTTATTCAAATGTAGGTTCAAAATCACAAGAAACTTATTACATCTCAGATTGTGATTTTATTATACTATACATAACTGTCTATGGCAAGAGGAAACAACGTAAAAATCTGACAAAATGCTACATCAAAATATGACAAATTATAAATAATAATTACATTGAAAACTATTGTGCAGATGTAGTATAATGTGTTTGTTGATTTATGAAGAGATTAATAAGGCAGGTCAGTTATGGACAAGATAAACTTACCGCTAATACTTGGTATAGCACTTGGTGTTATATTTATAGTACTGGCAATAATAACAATAATATATATTAAGCATAGCACTGAAAGCAGAAGAAAGAAAGTTGTCGAAGCTGCTAATCTTCTCAAGGATCCGGAATCCGAAGCCTATAACAATGCCAAGAAGGGCTATTGGGTTAATAAGGATGATCTGGCAGATGCAGCAGACGAAGTATCAAAGCTCCGTTCATATCACTATTTTGATACAATTGATGAATGTATAATGGACTTAATTGTTGAGATGTATGATTGCGGTTTTGTCCGCACAGAGGAGATATTTACCACTGCTTATGGTTATGATGCGCTTACACCTGACTCTATGATTTTCAGAACAGATTTTGAGGAGGACGAAGCTATAGAATACGAGCTTCCTCCTGTTAGCGAAGCTGCTCAGAATAAAATTTACGATAAATGGGCAAAATATGTTAACGATCTGTTTGATCATATTGAAATAAATACCTCAGACCGCAACATCGCTACAATCAAAGATGCATTACTGGTTTATGGTAGAAAGGATATATCCGTACTTCTTCATAGTCCGGAATAGTATTATGAAGCTTACTAAGATAGAATTTGACAGCATTGATATATTAAGAGAATACCTGACAGACAGTGCCATTATGGATTGTGCTTTCTGTTTAGGCAACATTATACTTTGGGCAGACATGTATAACGTTTATTATACTATTGTAGACGATATGCTTGTCTTCATATCAGAAGAAGAAGGTATACCTTCTTCTTTTACTTTTCCAATAGGCATACACATGGATTTTGCTAAGGATATTGATAACCCTTTATATATAGAAGCGGCAAAAAAAGCATTTTATAAAATAATTGATTACTTTAAGGATAATAACCTTCCTATCCGCCTTCATTGCATTACTCCTGAAGTCTATAAGCTTATTGATTCGTTTGAACCGGGAAGATTTATTTATACCCCAAACAGAGATTATTACGATTATATTTACTCTACTAATAAGCTTGCAACACTAAAAGGCAACAAGCTACACAAAAAAAGAAATCATATAAATAACTTTCTTAAAAGGTACCCTGATTATATATATGAGGATATTACGAAGGACAATGCACATATGTGCCTTAATGTACTAAAGCTTTGGCTTGAAAGACATTCCGATATGGATGAGGAAAGTCTTAGAGATTACGAATATGAATACAAAATCGTCGAATTATCTCTTAATAATATGGATAAGCTTAATATGATGGGCGGTCTGATTCGAATTGGTGATAAACCAATCGCTTTTACAATCGGCGAGCCATTATGTCATAACACATATGACATCCATTTCGAAAAAGCCGACGATTCAATTCCAGGTGCTTACCAGATGATAAACAGAGAATTTGTAGCAAGAAAGCTATTGGGATATGAATATATTAATCGTGAGGAGGACTTAGGTATCGAAGGACTTAGAAAATCCAAGCTCTCCTACTACCCGGATATTCTGTACGAAACAGGTAAGATTACAGAATCATAATTATTTTCAAAAAAACATTTGTATTTATTTCCTTTTCGATTTAAAATGTTACAGGATTTTTATCAATACAAAAGATTTTAGGAGGCCAATATGAAAGACAATTGTATAGTTGCACAATCAGGAGGACCAACTGTAGCTATTAACGCTTCACTTGCAGGCGTAATTGACGGTGTAAAGAAAAGCAATTCTTTCACGCGTGTATATGGTGCAATACATGGTATACAGGGAGTACTAGAAGATAACCTTATGGATTTGTCACTTATAGCACTATCAAAATTTCCTATGGTTAACACATTAGAGCTTAGTCCTGCAATGTATCTTGGTTCATGCAGATACAAGCTTCCTAATTATAAGGACGATCCTACTCCTTACGAAACAATTTTCAAAAGATTTGATGAGTATAACATTGCCGCCTTTTTCTATATTGGAGGAAATGATTCCATGGATACTGTTAACAAGCTTAATGCCTATGCCAAGGAGATTGGTTCAGACACCAGGATTGTCGGAATTCCAAAAACAATTGATAACGATCTTATGGTTACTGACCACACACCAGGTTTCGGTTCAGCAGCGAAATATGTTGCATCAACAATGCTTGAAATAGCCCATGATGCATACATTTACAACATTCCAAGTATTGTAATCGTTGAAATAATGGGACGCGACGCCGGATGGCTCACAGCTGCTGCAAGCCTTGCAAGAACAGAATACAGTCCTGCTCCACATTTGATTTATCTTCCTGAGGTAGCCTTTGACGAGGAGCAGTTTATTTCAGATATAAAAGATAAGCTTACAACAACAAAAACTGTTATTGTCGCTGTGTCAGAAGGTATTAGAGACAAGGATGGCAATTATATTAGTGCAACTACTGCTGCTGCAGACAGATTCGGTCACATGCAGCTAAGCGGAACAGGAAAAGCACTTGAGCTTCTAGTCAAAGAAAAGCTTGATATAAAGGTTCGTTCAATTGAGCTTAACGTGTTACAGCGCTGCTCGGCACATATTGCATCAAGAACTGATATCAATGAATCCTTCGCACTTGGTCAGGCTGCAGTAAAATACGCAGGAGAGAATATGTCGGGAATTATGGCTACCATTGAGCGAATTTCCAATGACCCATATCAGTGGTGCATCAAGCCAACATCAGTTGACCTTGTTGCTAACAAAGCGAAATCCATCCCACTCGAATGGATATCCCCTTCCAAAAATGACGTAACAGCCGATATGGAAGCCTACCTGAGACCTCTTATCATCGGAGAAGTATCGCTCCAATATAAGGATGGTCTTCCAATGTACCTTCCAATTGACCATTTACTATAATGTAAAAATATATTTTCAAATCGTTATTCTTTTGTACACAATTTGTTAATATTTATGTTTTATTATAAACGTAGTTGTTAATCATAATTTTTCTTTGTTGTTAGAAAAGCCCCGAATATTTCGGGGTCTTTTTCTTTTTAGCCACGGGGACAGGTCCCGTGGCTAATATTATGTCAACCGCAACCTGCCGCCAGTTTTTGAGTCTTGTTCATTCTGTGATTTGCTTCATAGTGCTATATGTGCCCCTTCCTACGCCTGTCAAAAGATTTGGAAATATCTATTATCATGTTGCTTGAAATGTTTATTATCACTCTGCGTTATAAACTCATGCCAATTGGCAGCGACTGAGATGGCAGCATTTCGTATAATAGCCAATTGTCACTCGAACACATAACGCAGAGCGAACCATATTCAAGCAACATGATAATGATATTGCACAAATCTTTCGAATGTTGTAGGAA
>JAEDHX010000044.1 GCA_016296785.1 Coprococcus sp.
CAGATGTTTATCTTGAAGATGATGGGGTTGAGCCACCTATTGTTGTTACTACCAATAATGGTAGTGGTTCAGCAACAGTAACAGATTCCTTACGAGTTGCAATTACTACACAGGATATAGATTCTGATGGCAATCCTGTTGGCGAGGAAACACTTCGAGTAGTATATGCAACAAAGGATGAAACCGGAAAAGGAAATGATAAGACTGGTCTTGATGGCTGGACTAGTATAGTAAATAGTGGAAGTGGCGGAACGTTAGCAGCTTCTTCCTATACTCACATTTATGGCACACCGCATACAGCTGGTACTCCATACAATGACCAATACGGCAAGAATTGGGTTGCAACACGTAACGGTGAGAATTATTCAGTAGAAGACGGCACCATGCCTATAGCAACAAATGTTGGCTATGACGGTATTATTGTCCATGTGTACATATGGATTGAAGGAACAGATGCCGATTGCATAAATGGTAAATCTATAGAAGGCGATTCTACAACTTACGACGTTACAGTAAAGCTTGCCGGTGTCGCAACATCTAATTAATTCGCCACGGGGACAGGTCCCTTGGCTAAAAATAATTATTAATAAGAACACCCGGTATAATATATATCGTTTAAGGATGAAGATAAGTAATCCGTAGGCAATATATATTATACTGGGTGTTCTGTTTGTTTGTGGCTAGCCATTGGGGACAGCGTCCCGTGGCAAAATATTGCCGGCCAATCATCTTGTCGCATCGACCTGTTAACCTTGTTCATGTGGGCCTGTGACTTCACGACATCATATGTATAGCCCGGGTACAACATTTAAAAGATTTGTGCAATATCATTATCATGTTGCTTGAATATAATTCGCTCTGCGTTATGTGTTTGAGTGTCAAGTGGCTAGTGCCAATTGACACGAGTTTATAACGCAGAGTGATAATAGACATTTCAAGCAACATGATAATAGATATTTCCAAATCTTTTAACAGGCGTACCCGGGCTATACATATGACGCCGTGAAGTCACAGTCCCGCATGAACAACGCTATCAAGGAAAAGCGACAAGATGATGAGTGGTGCAACTTGCCACGGGACCTGCCCCCATGGCGAGTGGAAATGCTTGCGGGGATAGGAGATTTTGTATATAATAAGATTGGTGTTTTGCACGATTTTGGTCGAAAGGAGACGAAGGATTCTTGGAGAACGGCAATAGTCAGGAAATTATAAGAGAACTGAGGAAGCATCTAATAAGGACAAGTGTAATTTCGCTTGTTGTACTTATGGTTGTTGTTATCGCAAGTATTGCATGGTTTGTGTCTAATAGGAATGTATCGTCAGGTACATCGGCTATACGAAGTGATTATGAAAGTATAATAATTGCCAGTAAGGGTATTCGTCAGCAGGCTGAGATGGATTACCTGATGTTAGATGGTGGAATGGAATACATATACGAAGGGGAGACATATTACTATTCCGGTGATGGAGAAATTGCACTCCATTTATCTGAAGAGAAGGTTGCTTCTCCGGGAGCATCAGGTGAGGTTACGATTTATGTTATTCCAACGCGTGACGGGGCTGCAAATATAAGACTTTATTTGGGGCTTACGGGATATAAGGATATAGGGCAAAATGGCGATATACTTGTTGAGAGGGTATTTGATCCCATATTAGACGCATTTTTGAGCGGACACATTCTGTTCTTTGAAAACTATCAGGACAGGCAGTATTCAAACTGGCTATTTAACGACAGCATAGGCGGAATAATTAATAATACAATTGATGTTTCGCTTCCGGAGGATACACAGAAGGGCGTTCCATACCCTGTTACATTTTATTGGATATGGCCACTTCGATATGAAAATATGGTAAATGACTTATATGCTAAAGGTAATTTGGAATATCAGGAAAGATTTATGCATTTTGTTGAGTCGCAATCAAGTCTTTCGGCACAGATTAATGATACAAGCTATTACTATAGCAGAATTTTCCTGGCAAAGGATATGGAATTAAATGATATGGATTCCCGAACAAAAGCCTACAACATGGCTGACGAATATATTGGAACAAATGCAGACTATCTGTATTTTACGATAGAAACAGAAGCTGAAGCAGATTAACCAGCTTATATGAAAGAAAGAGAGGAGGACCGGGCAATATGAAAAATAAGAGATCAAAATTATTAATAATATTAATAATTGCAGTGATTATTCTGGCTGCCGGAATTACATATGCCTGGTTCATTCATAATTCGGCTATGTCGACTCTTTATGAGATTATGCCACCTGATGAGATTACAATTATACCTGTTTCTGAAAAAGATGGGTCAGAGCTGCAATCCCTTGAGCTTGAGTTTAAAGAGGATAGTAATGACAGGAAGGATGTCGATGGCACTATTCACATATATAGACCAATTTGCGTTAAGAGTACAAATCCTGCTCACAGGCTTGAGATTGTGCATACAACAAATCTGAAGAATTTGAATTTTAGGATATTTCCTGCAATGAAAACAGAATCCGGCTATGTATATAGTAGCGGAGAACCATTGCCGGGTGGCTACAAGAATCAAGATCCTGATACTCTTCTTGCAAAAGAGCAGACACTTGATAATTATGAATCTACTGCAGATGTTGCAGATGTGCACGCATATCCGTTATATTGGATTGCTGTTAGCTGTGCCACAAAAGACCACCTTGAAACCGGTTGGAAAGAAGTTACATCTTATATCGATACTGAATTTGACCCGGCTACAAAGACAGAGAAAGAATTCTATTATACATATTATTACCTTGAAATAAGTTGGAATGAAGAAACAAAGGAAACGGATTTGTTCTATATCATGGCACAAAACATAGCACAGTAAAGGAAAAATGTATGAAAAACAAGCGTAGAACGAAAAATAGAATACTTACGGTATGCCTTGTTATTGGTGCCATACTTGCCTTGGTTGGTGGAACTCTGGCAATCTACAACAGTCAGGTATTTCAAAGGAGCGTTGTTCGAAACAGAGACGATGAGACTATTCGTTTCAGCTCTGACAAATTATATCGTGTAACTGCCGGGACAGACGCACAGAAATATTTCTATCCGATGGATGAGGGCGTAAGGACCATGACATTTCAGGTTCGAAATTATGACCAGGCAAGAAATACTTTATTTAATGAGAAGAACATAGAATATACGATTTCCTTTACGGTGACAAATGGAACAAATGACTTTGTTTACACGATTTCCTATGACAATATGACAAAGGAAATTGCAAATGGAGAAACACTTACGCTAACTAACAGTTTGCGTGGTGGTAGGAAATCAGAGGATTCGTACTCGTTCACATTTGCCGAGGAGGATTATAACAATATTGAGCTTATTGTTACGGTAACACCTACAGACCTTTCAACAACGCGTAACAGGATTCTAAATGGAATACTTACGCCGATTGAATATGCAACAACACAGGGTGTTACGGTTAAATCAGAATTTACAGATAGCGGCAGAGATACCCCTGATAAATTTGATGCCTATAATCTATCTGTTTATATATCAGGTGGTGCCGGAAATGTGCTTATTACATGGGACAACAGGGTATTAGATATTGACCCGTATTTTGCATCAGGTAAGACTATCGTGACGATAGGAGACTATACAACACTTACTGTTCCGATGAACTCGGATGATGAAACAGGAGCATATCTTATTCAGTTCTACAGCAATACACCTACTAAGCCTGGCTTTATAAACTGGAGTGAATTGCCTATTCATGTAGAACTAGAGGAAAACAATCAGGAAACTAATTAATTAACCATAGACTATGTTACAAGGAGTTTTATATGGCTCATAAGAAGAGACAGACAGTCATAATACTTGCTCTTTTCCTAGTGCTTAATATTATTTCATACAGAGCATTAGCAAAGGAGAATAATACAGGTAATCAGACTGAGGAAATTGTAACAACTGAAGATAACAAGGCCGAGATTGAGACAGAGGCAGAAGCTGTTCTTGCAGAAGCAGGCAATATATCACATGTTGGTGATACATTTGCAGATAGCTTTATTGATGTGCTAAATAGTGAGGGCGTTGATGCAACAATTGAGAAAAATGATAACGGCACAATCATCCTCACAATTGGAGAAGGTCAGGGAGAAATTCTTGCACTTTTATCTCAGCAAAGCCAGTCGGCAACAAGTAATTATCAGAATTGGAACATTAAATTTACAATTACCGGTGTTCTTAATCTGCCTGACTCATTTGCAGGCCTAGGAGATGATAGTTATCCGTTTCAAGGCAAATTCAGTGATCAGAGTATCACTATCAAGACAGCAAATACGTTATTCAAAGCACTTAGTGCAAAAGCAGAGCTTAATGATGTAAAAATTGACTGGACGGGTGAACCTGATGTACCAATTCTTGCAACTAAACTGGTAGCCGATGATACGGACTGCAGCGTAAATATATCTCTAATAAAGTCGGAAAGCTTTAGCCCGTATATAGGTAAGCTTACAGGCGGAAGTGGAACAGTATCCTTATCTAATCTTGACTATTCTGCTGTTGAGGAGCGTCCTATTGAGGAGGTACAGGGAAATGCAGGGCTTTTATGTTGTGAAATGGATGCAGGAACTAAGCTACAGGTGGCAAATATTAGTTTGCCGGGCTCAGTTTCACTTAGCATAAGTGGCTCAGAAAATGTCGGAAGTCTTGTTGGAAGTATGGCTGAAGGTGCTGAGCTTAAGATTTCACAGAGCCTTACGATAGATGCTTTATTGCTTGGCAAAAATGCAGGTGGCCTTATAGGTTCCTCAAATGCAGGAACTATCAGCTGTGCGCCGGGAACAGAGGTAAGAATAAGTGCGGATATTACTGCCGAAGAATCCGGTGGAGGTATTGTCGGCGTAGCTACTACAGATACAGGTATTTTAGGTTCATCTGCTAACGTTATTGTTATGAATGCAGATGTAAATGGAAATAAAAACGCAGGTGTATTGTATGGTACTTGTACAGTAAATGGTGAATTTAATCCATTTGAAGGGGTGAGCTTTGCTTCAGATGCTATTAGGAAGGTTTCGGGAACCGGCAATTGTGGCGGTTTGTTTGGTATGCTGACTTTAGATGCTGCCGGCAAGTGTATAATTGGTTCTGCATCGGGAAGTATAACAAATATAAGCAGTTCTCTTACAGATGCAGGAAATGCTACGGCCTATGGCGGAATTGCCGGACAACTCGCATGTAGCAGTAAGGCAAATGCACTTATTGTTGATAATTGCAATATCATACTTAGCATAGATGTTGGAACAGAAACGACAAAATATCCGAAATATATAGGCGGAGTTACAACTAACTTAACAAAGGGTACAGTTGATGCAAAACAAAGTACAATAGATGTTAGAAATCCAAAGACAGTTTCAGAAAAAGATTATGGTTTTGGCGGAATTGCAAGTAGAGCAGGAGATGATACATTAATAATAGCGGACACTATTACTGTTAAGACTAATAGCTTTGACCTTAATAAGGGTGGCGGTGGCATAGCAGGCTCTGTGGGAAAGGGTAGTGTTGTATACCTTAAAAACAGAATTGACTTAACCGAATGTTTATTATTAACAAACGCATATACAGGACAAATAGTTGGTAAGCAGGATTGCTCCTTGGTATATGCGCCAGGTGCTGATATATACAGGCTTTATACCAGCGTTGGGAGTACTTCATATAGCGGTATGGAGCTCGATGATATATCAAATTACGGCGAGATGTATCGTGTACCGGGATTGATAAACGTAAGTAATACTTATGAATTGACATTTGCAAAGACTCTTAGTAAATCAGGTGAGGTATATGCATTATCTGATTCTATGGATTATGCATGTCTTGCACTTGCATGGCAGTCAAGAGGCTATTTTGCCACTGTAGATGGTATAAATAAAGATAATTGGAGCAGCCTCAAATCATGCAATATTTCCCTTGGCAATAATATCGTTATGACAGGCTGTGGTGTAGGTGGTTTGACCCGTGATGTCAAATCTGCAGATGATATTTTTGATGGGATATTTAACGGAAATGGTTATAAGCTGACACTTGATATTGGAGGCGCAAATCAGGCAAATACAGTAACAAAGGGAGACGGGCGTATTTATTACCATAATTCAACCGGTCTGTTTGCTGCGCTCTCAAGTAAAGCGAAGGTGCTTGATATAACCTTAGCCGGAAGTATAAGACTGTCGAATAATCAATACACAAATCCAAGTGGCGCAGACCAGACAACAGGTATGAAGTCGGGCGGTCTTGCTGCGTTATTATCTTGTGATACAGAAAGTACCGAAATAATTAGTAATATAAAAACTGAGGTTTCATATGATATAAAGATAAATGGCGGCAAGGAATTATATGTTGGTAATGTATTTGGCCTTGTTACGGGAACTAAGCAAATAGGACTAACCCTAGGCTCAGATATGAGCTTTACTTCAAATATTAAAGCAGAGCATGACAGTAACGGAAGCTTTAATCATATTGGCGGCGTAATAGGTGCAATAACAAAGGACGTTAATATTGATATTATTTGTGAGGGCGCAACAATTAGTGGAAATATGTCACTATTGAATGCACAGGGCAAGTCATATAACAGCATATACGCAGGCGGACTTGTTGGAACTATATTTAATAGGTCTAATAATGAAGAAAGAAACATTGAGATTAATAGTCTGATATATAATGATTTCTCCATGGTGGGCAATTCAACAGAACGAATGGGTGGTATTCTTGGAGGAGTATGGGCTGACACAAATGTTACTATAGATGGACTTACAACAAGTAATACAAGCCTTACATTAAATAACACTGCTGAGCTTGGCGGACTTGTATTTTGTGCAAGCGGTAAATGGACAGTAAGCAGTATTAACCTTGAAGGTCTTACTATTAGTGCAAGCAAGTCAAACGCTCTTGGAATACTCATTTGTAAGGGAGGTCCATATAGAGAATCACTTAATTCAGCGACCGGAACAAGAAATAATAATGGCCTTTATTTTGAATTAACTGAGCATTGGAACTGGAATGAAGCTTCCCAAAAAGGATATAAGGTGCCGGCAATTACTGCATTTACAGGAAGCGTATTTGACGAATTCATAGCATATACAGCATATGGCGAAACCGGAAAAACTGAATTTGCTAATGAAATTACAAAGAATGGAAATGGTATTATATCGCTTAAGACTGATAATGGTACAGTAAACATGACAGAGGGCGAGCGTAATACATATGAGAATAGAACTGCTATTGGGCAGAGTAAGAAGACTAATTTATTTAGCAGATACTATTACAATCTAAACGAAATTGAAGAAGCATGCGATGGCGGAGAAGTTGATACTGCAAACGAGCTTCTTATCTGGTCAGTATATCGCTACGCGGCTGGTAATATTAAACCATTTGTTACGAGTAATACCGGTATTAGAACAGATACGGTTGGCGGCGTTTCTAAAGTAGCTGCAGCAAGCTTTGAGATGGATGGACTTAGCTATTATCCGATAAGCATAGCTAATGAAAATATAACATTAAGGTATGCAAATATAACATTTTATAATGATGTAATTGAGACTAAGGAAGAGGGAAATAAGCTGACACGTGGAACTGATACAAGCCATTCTCAGCATTATACAATGCATTGCGGTTTGTTCCTTGATTACACAGCTGCTAAAGCCGGTAATAAGTATACAATGACAGTGAATGGTGTTTCATTTGCCGGAACAGTGGGAACGGTGAATAATGGCTCCGGCGCACTTATTTGCGGAACTATGAAGGGAAGTGTATCAGGAGGTAACGCATCGTCATGTACTGTTATCCTTGCATCCTCCGACGATGAAGATAATGCTGTATTGTTAGATGGAATTAAGGTATTGCCTGAAGGCTCATATACGCCTGTACTTATCAACAAGACAGGCTCTTATGCAGGAATTAAAGCAAACTATATTGCGACAACAAATAATCAGACAATGCTTGCCGGTTCGAGTCTGATTGGTGATGTTGGCGGACAGGCGGCAACAGGAGTTTCAATAGAATTTGCAGGAATAATTATGCTTCCTGAAACAGCGAACGAAGTTTTTTCTGTTGCTACGCTTGCTAATAGCATCAGATATGATAATGGTCTTGCCACATATCATTTCTATAAGAATAAGGACTATGATGACAGCAACTATATACATAATACTACTTACGGCTTAGAGCTTGGCGAGAATGTTTCAGTCGAATATGCAGGAAAGCAGGGCTGTTATTATGATGCATTTGGTGCCGGATATTATGTAACAGCTAATAGTAATTTTGATGAGCATAACAGCTTTGATGATTGTATTCCTTATGTTGCATTTTCTCCTGCTACATCAGATAGTACACATACACTTGCAAATGGCTGGCATGAAATAGCAGTTAACGTTTTGTCCTCTGATTTGACAGACGGATGTGGTACATATGGACATCCATATCAGATAGATGCCAATCTTCTTAAAGAGGTTGCAAATTATATTAATACAGGTACAGCATCTGATGGTTGGCAGGTGTGCATTACAAAGGATGATGTATATCATGCCGCATCATCTGATGAGCATGATATGATATTAACATATCAGGGAGGCGGTTTTGTTACAGAAGATAATACTGCATACTCCGGAGATGTCCAGCAGTATTTGGCAAATGCATATTATGTAATAAAAGAGTCAATAGAATTAACTGATTTTGGTGGAATTGGAACAGATGGAACAGGACAGGGTGTTCCATTTTCAGGTGTAATATCAGGTAAAAAGAACGAAACAATCACGGTAACGCTTAATGGAGGTTCTTCATCATTTATCAAATACAGCTATGGCTGCGTTGTGCGCAATATAACTATAGTGATAAATCAGCAGCCACTCATTAACCGTAAAAACCCGGAGAGGGTATCTGGATTAACACAGGCTGAAACATCTCCAAAAACCTTCTTTGGAGGAGTAATCGGTTGTATTCTTGGTGGAGACAATATATTAGAAAATGTTTTTGTAACAGCCGGAAGTGAGCTGAGTATTAATCCTACAGGCGACAAGCCACATCTTGTACCGGTTGGTGGATATATTGGCGTAGTTACAGGCGGAGGTGTAATCTTCCGTGGTAGCAGCTCTGACAGTACCGGTATAACGGGAACTGATTTCGAGCTTTATCGTAATCCTATAATAGGTCGAGTGTTATCAGGCTATGCTTTCTACGAGGGAGATGGCACAGCACCTGATAATGGTAATAAGAATTATAAGATAAATAAGATAACATATTCCGGTAAGGCAGATATAAGCTGGACCGGAAGTGGGCTTACAATTAATAATGCACAAGGTTTGCTTATTGCTTCAGCTATAATAAGCAGTGGAGCAGGAAACATAAACTCAATAGCATACACTAAGGGAAGAGCAAGAAATGCATCATATGATAATATAGGTGCACAAACTGAGTCTTCCGACTATGCAATATCAAAGAAGGATGGAAGTGCTGTATGGGAAGATGGCAACACACCATATTTGTTATGCAAGTATGCAGGATATACCGGTAATAGCAGCATTTGCAGTAGTTCTACAGATGGTATATCAATTGAATTTGCAGAAAACGGAAGCTTTGATATGGCTGGCTATGATAACGGTTATCGTGCATTGTCCGCAAGATATGTCTCCAATGCTGCCTTTGTTGTGGGAAGTAATGGTACAAGTACAGTAGATGTAACCGGCGTAGTTATGCGAGTAAACGCCTTTGATGGTAATGATGCAAATGTTCAGAATATAAATATTGATGTTAAAGAATATAATGATGATGATTTTCATGCTGCTGCTTTAGGAGGCATATTCAATATTGTATGGACTAAGAAGCAATCAGGTGGAACAGCTAGTAGTGTGCTTGCGAAGGATTTAAAGCTTGCCTCATGTAATGTGAAGCTTTTGTATATTGGAAGTGATGGAAGTGATAAGCCGCAGGCAGATACAGCTACATTTGCTGATAATGATGGACTTAGTGGTGTTACTGCAGGTGGATTTATAGGAAGCGTGAGCGATATTCAATCTAACGATAGTACAAAGAATACAAAAGTTCATAACTATCTTTTGAACAATATTCATATTGATGGTGGCAGTATTACAGGGCCAAATAGTGCAGGAGGACTAATTGGTGCTTCAGCTATGACAAATCAAACTGTAACGGGCTGTCCGGGCATTTTATTGTCTAATTCAAAAAATGCAATGTTCGGACCTAGCTTTCTTAATTGCTCGTACAATAATGTAACAGTTACAGCCAAGCTTGCTGCAGGCGGACTTGAAGGTTATGCATTTGCATACTCATATACGAATAGCCTTCAGTTCTCAGGTTTTGGTGTGGCTTATTCACAGAATAAATGCTTTACCAGTTGCACAGTTACTGATTTGAACCTCAAGGTTGGTCGCAATTCCTCTATTATTACAGAGTCAAAGAGAGGCGTTACCGGTGGGCTGTTTGGTGGATGTGGTATGAGAGTAGGCGTAAATGATCCTGCGGTTAATACTAATACAGGATTATCTATTGCTGATGCGTCTGCTATGAAGAAGGTAATATTGGATAATGTTACTATTCTATCTAGTACAAAGGATGAATTTGTATACCAAGGTAATGGAAGTAAAAATGGCCCTGAGGGAGGTACTGACTATTCTGTAGCAGCAGGCATTATCGGAAGAATTGGTAATGTAAATCCTACTTATTTCTATAATATAAGAATAAACAAATGCAATATTTCAACCGGCTCGTATGACAAAAACAAATATGCCGGTGGCGTTGTTGGATATGGTTATACCAATACCAGCATTAATATCGAGCAGTGTGATATTATTTCATCTAAGATAAATAGTGAGAATGCAGGCGGTTACGTAGGCTATGCCAGTTCCGCAACAGGATTTAATCTTAATATGAGTGACTGCAAGCTAGAAGAATGTACGATTTATGGCAAGTCTAAATCTGGCGGTCTTGTAGGGAATGCATCGAGTAGATACTATTTGTTTAACATATTAATCAAGAATACTTCAATAACAGGTAATGGTAATAAAGGCCGTCTATTTGGATATATGTATAATGATAAAAATAATTTTGAAGTGTATGCAGTTGGCGTTTCTGTATATTCAGATCCTGGAAGAACGGATGTTACTATTCCTGACAAGGATGGAAATTGTTCATCCGGAAACTATATTGGTTATATTGTTTATGGTGATTATGGCGGAATGGAAAGCGAGTATACAAATGATAAATCACCATATGTAACAGTTAATCCAAGATTTCTTCTAAATGGTGCAAATAAGCTTCTTACAGGTGATGCAGTAGGTAAAATCGAGAACGATACATATGAATCCGTAGCTGCACGTATCTGGGCAGATAATAAGACCGGTGCAACCGGAAAGAAGAATAAAGCAACATACCCTAAGGCGGCAACTATAATTAATGCACAAGGAAAGCTTGCGCCAACTGTATCTACCTTCTATGCAGAACAGGGTTGTGGTCCGACTGATTTGCCTGTGCTTACTATTCCGGATGCAAATGCGGGCATAATAGAAGATTATTTGAATGTTATTACTAACGGCGGATTTTCTGAATCAGGAACTACGCTAAGTGTTGATGTATACTATTATAATGCTGATACGAATTCATTTGCCAAGGCTACTGCTGACCAGTTAAAGAAAGAACCGGCATCTATTTATCTGTCGTCAGACAAGAAGTCGGTTCGAGTAAGAAACAACAGCTTTGATAATACGAGAGAGCGATTTACACTTGTTGAGGCAAGCTTTAAAGTAACTGTGAATGGTGTGCAACGTACATACAATGTAAGTGTTCCTATTATAGTTGAACGTCAGCTGCAATATAACTTCATGTCTACGTTCTCATATGGAGCTGAGTTTAATGCGGATACATTTTCTAATCTGAAAACCCATGTGCTTGAAAGTACAGGTAATCCTTTTACTGCATACCTGACATATCAGTACAACTACAAAGAACAGGAATATGCCGACTACGATTGGCAGGGTTATATGGATGACGGCGGAAATATGATGAATGTTGATAAGATATTAAGCTTTTCATCAGGTCTGCCTGACGGAACACAGATGATACTTGTTGACCGGCAAAACGGCAATATGGCATATCAATATACAACTTCAGGAACTAATATTATTTCTAAAACAGATGTATACCTTAGCAGATTTACAGCTGTTTCAGATGGAACACCATTTAAAGCTTCTATGGCAGAAGTTCTTGGAGTTACAAGCGAGCCGAGTGAATCAGGAAAATACATTATTGAAACTGACTTATCAAAAGCAACGATTAGACTTAAAAACGAGGCAGGAGAGTATGTTTACTACAGACCTCTTGGCAGCGATGAGACTGCGACAGGACAGACATATTCACTTACGGTGCCTGATCTTGAGGAGAATGTAGCTTATGAGAATTACTATCTCGTGATTGTTGTTCCTGACCAGGAAGGAGATTTTTGTATTAATGGTTCACTAAGTTCATCTCTTAACTGGGTGATGCCAAGCAAAGGAACCTGGGTTCACAGATATAACAGACTGTCTCAAGAAGTTGGCTCTAATGATGAATCTACATATCAGATATCTACAGGATACCAGCAGAAGCTTGAGTCTACTGCTGATATTGGTGCAGCGATTAATCTTAGTGATAAGAGCCAGAAAATGCAGGTTAAGGTTAAAGATACGATTACCTTCTACAATCAGCAGGCGTACGATATCAAGGATCAGCTGTTCCTGAAAATAACAGCAAGTCTGCAGGAATACATTAACAGTTCTTCGGAAGTGAGGGAAATTCAGTTTCCTGCAGGAACAACAGGAACCGTTCATTTCTATATTCAGGATACAGGTGGCAGATATTATGCACTAAATGGTAGTGAATGGAAGGCCTATGACAGTAAAAAAGAGGCTGCCGGCTATGGCTGGGCATCGCGTGGTGCAGATATGGAGCTTCTGTTATCAACAGATGGAACAACGGCCTTAGACCTTGCCGGAGTAAGACAGATGATAAAAGGTTCGCAGGAAACAGGAACAAGCGATATAATCGTTACTGCAGAAATGGATATTGAGTTTAGCGGTCAGGATGTACTAAATAATATGGTGCCTGCATCGGACCAGAACGGCGTAGACAGATGGGCACAGCTAAACTATGTAGGAAGAATTTCAACTCAGGAATTCTCGCTTTCATACAGCTCAGCAAGAGAAACTGCTATCGACAATGCAAAATACTACAGAGCAGTTATATATCAGGCAATACTTAATATGGATGCTGCATCAATAGACCAGCTTGGAGTTAATCCTCTCCAGCTTGTTTCGGAATACATTGCAACAGTAGATGGCAAAAAGGCAAGTACAATTGACCTTACGGCTTCACTTAACCTGGCAAACCTTAATGATATAGAAACTGTCCTTAAGGAAACAGAAAGCATTACATTTACCCTGTCGCTACAGAGACGGCAAGGTAACACTTATATAGATGTTTCTGAAGCAACCGAATATATTGATTTCGATTTATCGTCCTATCAATCTGATGGATGGACCATAACCATTCCTCAGAGTGTATATTATGCAGATGACAACATCATAAAGAGCGACATATTTGATGGAACTCAGTTTACACTTGAAATACCGGCATATGTATTCGTGAATCAAAAGGATTACGCAAACTACAAAATCAAGCTTGTGGCATCCTTCACAGGCAACTCATCCGTCATCAACGACGATGATGCCTATGTAGTATACACCTTTGCCTGTATCAACCCGGTATTCTACGAACCGGAATAACTCGCCACGGGGACAGGTCCCGTGGCTAAAAATAACCGGACGAACTTCGAAGGGGGAGTAGTATAGTTGTTTTTCGGACCGCTTGCGCTTTAGTATAATACGTAATGGTACTAAACTCATAACGACTAACGTCGCTATTCGTTAAGTACCAACGTATTATAATATCCTCAAAACAATCTATACTACTCCCCCTTCGAAGTTCTGTCTATGGTTAAGTCTGATCGCCACGGGACCTGCCTTTCTACCCGGCAGGATTATGTCAGAGTATGAGTATTGTACGGTTGCATATTAGTCACGTGGACAGATACTGTGGTCTATCGTAGAATAAAACATCCCGTCTTTGTTGCAGTAAAACAGTATTTTTTTTACGCCGGAGATTTTGAATCTTGCTTCTGCATTGCCGGAAATAAGTTCTGTAACCGATATAGAGAATATATCTGCTATTGGTTCAAGTAATGTGATGTCAGGATAACCTTTGCCGGTTTCCCATTTGGAAATAGCCTTATCGCTGACACCTAGTTTATTTGCAAGTTGAAATTGCGTCATATTGTTTTCTTCACGAAGCTGCTTTATTACAGCACCTGTAACATATTGGTTCATCATATCCACCTCCACCAACAATAATACTCCTATCATTAAGCAATTACTACCTACTAAAAGTAGAGTAACGCTAGCCGCGGTGAGATTAGCCACGGGACCTGTCCCCGTGGCTAATAAATGAGAATAAATCTCGACAGATAATTGAAAAAAATGACAGAATGTGCTATATTTATTAATAACTATAAGTAATTATGAGCGTCCCTTAGCTGGTTTTTAAAAAAACAGAGATGATGGGCGCTATTAGTGGTACCTAAGTATAGAAGGATAAGCAGATGAAAGACACAATTGGCAAGATATTGAGGAACAATTGGATAAAGCTATGTGTTGTGATTGCAGCAATAGTTCTTGCTGTATCGGGAAGCTATGCGGCATATACAAGCTTTAATAGCGTAAAGCGAGTAGTGTCAACAGGTAAAGGCAATAATACCATGTTCAGCTCCAATTATCTGTCATTGGTTCTGACATCTGAAAGTGAATATAATACGAGGCGTGTAGCGACGATAGAGGTAAAAGAGGGCGATACTGTCAAAGGATATAAGTTCACCGTTCAGGTGTGCAACTATTTGTTCGGAAATGAAATGACCTACAATCCTTCTGATATAAGCTATAGCTTTGATGTATTAGCAATTGCAAAGGATGGAGGAGAATTGCCGGCTGGCGTTACAGGTATCACGGTAAATGGCACAGCTCTTGCTTCAGATGGCTCGATTAAGCTCGAGAACCAGCTGCTTCCAACAGGTGCAGCAAAAAAAATCGAATATACGATATATATACCCGCAGATATGAAGGAAGTCGTAAAACTTCAGATTATAGCACTACCTGATAACAGCAAGTCGCTAGATGCAACAAATAGTCAGAAACTGGCTTCAGTAATTAGCCTTTCGACTCTTGCTCCAACTGAGAATTGGACTGGAAGATTTATTGATGATAAGAGCATTGCAGCTGACAAATATGATGGCTACAATTATGAGATATCCGGAAATGGTAACGGAACAGTCAAACTTTCATGGCCTGATAATTTGCAAATAAGTTCCTGGTTCCTTTCTGATGCCGGAGCCTCAGCTGTTGCAACTGACGAGAGTGGTAAGAATTATGTGACATTTCCGGTAGGCGGAAATGTGCCTGGAACCGATACTCCAAGGCCTACAGCCTATCAATTCCAGTTCTACAAAAACCCTGGATCAGATATGCTAAGTTGGAACGAGCTTGATTCACAGGTGATTGTATCTTTTGAACCACAATAATAAACAATAAACATGGAAACAACAAATAGTGATAGTAAACAAATAACAACAAAGAAACAACAAAGATAACAAACAAAGAAACAACAAAGAAAAAAAGATTAAGAACTAAAAAAGAAGGCTATATTATGAGACGTAGAATCATTAAGTTGAAAAATCGTATAATAGCATTTACATTGGCGTCTGCAATGTTGCTTACAATGATGACTGCTACTTCGTCATTAGACAATAACGAGCAGTCTGTTCTTGCTGCGCCTCAAAATACAGAAAATAGTGCAAATATAGAAGAATCTACTACCGAGACTGATACTACAACAAGTGAAGCAACAACAAGTGAAGCGGAAACTGCCAAGGCAGAAGATATAACAAGCGAAGCTGCAACTACCAAGGCAGACGATACAACAAGCGAAACGTCAACTACGGAGACTGAGACAACAACAGAGGAAACCACAGCTGCCACAACTCCTGAGATTGAAACATATGCAGAAGAAGAGATAGAGCTGGAGGCTACTCTT
>JAEDHX010000108.1 GCA_016296785.1 Coprococcus sp.
TAGCACCTTCTGTTACAGATACAACGCCGTTAGCAACAAGCATCTTAGCATCTTCGATGTCTAATTCATTCTGTGTAGCGCATGGAAGAGCAAGATCTACCTTGTACTGCCATACTCCGTGCTCACCATTCTGCTTAGCAAAGTACTGAGCTGATGGCTTAGCAGCTGCATATTCTGTAAGACGTGCTCTCTTAACTTCCTTAACTTCTTTGAGAAGTGCAACATCGATTCCTTCAGGATCATATACCCATCCTGTTGAATCCGAACATGTAACAGGTTTTGCACCCAGCTGCTGTGCTTTCTCGATAGCATAGATAGCAACATTTCCTGAACCTGAAACTGCAACTGTCTTACCTGCAATGTCTTTACCGTTACATTTTAACATCTCTTCAACAAGATAGAGAAGACCATATCCGGTAGCCTGTGTTCTTGCAAGCGAACCACCGTATGTAAGACCCTTACCTGTAAGAACTCCTTCATAAAGATTGCGGATTCTCTTGTACTGTCCGTACATAAATCCAATTTCACGTCCGCCAACACCGATATCTCCGGCAGGAACGTCTGTATCAGCACCAATGTGCTTGCAAAGCTCTGTCATAAAGCTCTGGCAGAAAGCCATAACTTCTCTGTCTGATTTTCCCTTTGGATCGAAATCAGAACCACCCTTACCTCCGCCGATTGGAAGTCCTGTTAATGAGTTCTTGAAAATCTGTTCAAAACCTAAGAATTTGATAATACCAAGGTTAACTGATGGATGGAAACGTAATCCTCCCTTGTATGGTCCGATTGCACTGTTGAACTGTACTCTGAAACCATTGTTAACCTGAACCTGTCCCTTGTCATCTACCCAAGGTACACGGAACATAACGATTCTCTCCGGTGTTGTGAGTCTTTCAAGTAAAGCATTCTTACGATACTCTTCCTCATTTGCCTCGATAACAACACGAAGTGATTCTAATACTTCTTTTACTGCCTGGTGAAATTCAGGCTGAGCCGGATTCTTAGAAATAACTAAATCTAAGACTTCATCTACATATGACATAGCATAAATCCTCCTAAATTAATCTTTCACTTAAGAATTATAACCAAAACAGCTGTTTTACGCAATATTTTTTTGTAAAATATCAATGTAACTTAATTAATTAGTCCTACTGAGTGGCAAACTTTATTTTATTAACCATATGCAGTGACTTGCCCGACTTTTCATACTTGTACACATTATTTGATAAAATTTCTTCGCATGTCAGCTGGGTTTCATTTACATCTTTTACCATATTTACAATATACTCTTCGTTTTCCACCACATCTGCTGCCAATACAATAACTTCATGCACGCTGCTGGGCAAAATATAGAAATCGCCAAACATTTCTTCCAATTTCTCAAGAGTATCAGGTAAAAAACCATGAATCGCCCCATACAGTTTTCTCTGATTGGTGACAACATACATCCTGGAATTGATGTCTAAATCCTCATTAAGCACCAGCTGCTCTATCGGAATAATCAAAGTCCCGTCCCTAACCGTATTGTTCCATGCAATCTCAAACAGTTCATCCTCATTGATTCCCCAATGTTCCATACATCTGTTATGAATCAGGGTGGTCATGGCTTCAAATTCATTGTCATTAATATTGATATAGTATTCGATGGCAAGATCCATCTCCGTCCTGTAAGGAACATCGTTAAGTACTGTGCTGTTGGATTCATAATTGACAATTCTGCACCTGATGTGCTCCCTCATACTTTCAAAATTCATAATCTGAGCCACATCAATATCTAACTTGTCGGAATTATTAATATCAATCTCAATAATCTCATTGATGATAATATCAAGGGATATTCCCATTCTGTATTTATCATAAAATTCTTCGAGATAAATTGTGGGGGCCACACACTTTCCCTCACGGCTGATAACAACAGCCATTCTCTCACAGTTATTATTCTTAACAACTTTTTTAATTTCAACCCGGTGGTCCCCCACCACGGCCTCATCAACAGCAGTTCTGATATAATCAGTAAATTCTATGTAATTCATAATAATCCTTTCCGGGCAATATAACAGCCCCGGCAGGCAAAGGATTGTACTTACCGCTGAATTATATCACAGACAAACGCTTATTACCATAAAAAAGCCTATTGAAATACTATGATTCCAATAGGCAATTTATGACATATAAATCAAAATTATTTTATGACTTTAATTCCCTTATATGCAGAAGCTTTTCCAACATATTTTATGCCAATATCATTTACTGCAATCGGAACAATCTTGTAGTAGTATGCTTTACCCTTAACAACAGTCTTATCGTTATAGGTATTGTATGCTGAACTGATTACTCCAAGTGAAGAATACTTACCTGTTGCCGTAGTTGCACGCAAAATCTGGTAATGGGTTGCAAAACCAACTTTATTCCAGGTAAGTGATACACATTTTGCAGTAGTATTCGAAGCCTTATTAATAATCGTTGAAGTTACTGTATGTGTATAGGTTACTGATGCTTCAGCACCAACCAGACCATAAGTTGAATTTTGTGGTATAATAGTGTATGTATATTTGACTCCCGGTGTCATATTGGTATCAATGAAACTTGTTCCGGTAACATATACATATCTTGTATTGCCGTTTGGTGCTGTTCTGGCAACTGTGTAACCATCAGCACAGGCTGGGGCCTTCCATGTAATCAGATTTGAGCCGCTGTTCCTTTTAACAGCTTTAATATTCGTAGCTGCCGCAAGTTCCCTGTTTGCCGGCCAGCACCATGAGTCCCCGATCAAAGAGCCTCTGGTCGCTCTCACTCTGATATTTGTATATCTGTACCCATTGTTATTCTTGGCATTATAAAATGCATAACTGCCTGCAGCATTACTTGATACTGTCTTAAGCACTACATCCGTATTCTTGATATTATCGTAAGCAACCACTGTTATTCTGGTTGCATATGGAAGGTACTTCCAGCTTATCTTTGTTGCAACAGCCGCAGCTCCGTTAGCAATTTTTCTTCCGGTATATAACATAGTGGTTTCAGCATAAAGTGTTTTGGTATTAATGTTGATGCTTTCTTTCAATGATACTTTTGAATTGTATCTATTGATTGCTTTGACATATGCTGTGTATTCATGAATATTGAGCAATCCCGAAAGCTTATAGCTGGTACCTGTTGTTGAACCAACATATTTTACAACGCCACCCGGTATATTCGGTTTAAGATAAACTTCATATTTGCTGATTGAAGAATTCTTATCCCATCTCAAAGTAACAGATGTTGCCGAAGAAAAATCTTTTCTGAGATTAAAGGTTGTATCATTGGCAGCAATAGGCATAATATCCGAAAATGCTGAATATTTTGCAGTCCTTGTATTTATGTTATAGAACCAGCTTCTGACTCTGTAATAATATATCACACCGGTTTTTGCACTCTTATCCACATAGCTGTTTGATACAGTTGTCGCAATCTTAGTATATCCCGTAGTTGGTTTTGTGGACCTGTATATCTCATATTTTGAAGCCGTTCCAACTATTGTAAGCCCCGGCTTACTTCCCGCTGTATAACTGTAAGCTGTTGGCTTTGGTACTGAATATGCCTTGCTTGTATACACGCCTGTATATGGGCTGTAGGTAGTTTTACCGTTCACCCTCTGTA
>JAEDHX010000045.1 GCA_016296785.1 Coprococcus sp.
GATGTAACAAAGGCGGCAATAGCCAGTAAAAAAGCAGCTCAGATATACGGACTATCCATACTAAAAGAAGACATTGTAAACAGCAGTGATAATACTACAAGATTCATTATTTTAAGTAGAGATAAAATCTATGTAAAGTTTGCGAAAAATGTTAGTATTCGCTTTTCTTTGCCTGATGAAAGTGGTACACTTTACAGTATATTAGGTCATATCAATTTGAATGAAATCAACATGACAAGTATTGAGTCAAGACCATTAAAAGGAAGAAAGTGGGAATATTCATTTTTTATTACACTGGATGGTAATTTGTCAGATGTTAATACCATAAACGCATTAAAGGGTATATATAAAGACTCAGGTGATTTCAAGCTTATTGGTACATACTAGAATTTGACGTTAGTATTAAAAAGGTGGTGGGGTAATGGCAGGTAAGATGTTTGCTGCAATTGATGTAGGTTCAAATGAGATATCAATGAAGATATACGAGATAACACCTAAGAAGGGTGCGAAAACCATTGATTATGTTAATTGCATTATTGAGCTTGGAAGTGATACTTATAAGGATGGCAGAATTGGGGAAGATTCCATTTTTAAAGTATGTGAGATACTAAATAAATTTAAAAAGAAGATGAAGGAATATCAGGTAAATGAATATCGTGCCTATGCATCAAGTGCGGTAAGAGAAGCTGAAAATTCCGTTATGTTTCTTGAGAGAATCAAGATGAGTACTGATATCAATGTTTCAGTACTAAGTAACTCAGAACAACGATTTATGAATTATAAGGCATATGCTGCATCAGGTATAGATGAAGAAATGAATAAGAATACAGCGTTGCTTGATATTGGAGCAGGAAGTCTTCAGGTTTCGGTATTTGACAAGACAAATCTCATACAGACTCAGAATCTTCCTATTGGTGCTGTAAGAATCAGAGATTATCTTAAGAAATTTGGTTCAGATACAGTTGCACTCGAGAATATAATGGAGGAATATGTATCAAACTTCATTATCGAATTCAGAAACCTGTTTATTAATGATAAGGATATAAAGAGTATTATAGCTATTGGCGATGGAATTACTAATCTGAAGAAAGCGGGACCGGAGCTTAATATAGCAGATAGAATAACAAGAGAGCAATTTGATGTTCTGTATAAGAAGGTTGTAGAAACCAAGCCGGAGGAGCTTTCAGAAAAATATGGCATACCATATGAGAGAGCAACTCTTATGCTTCCTATGGCAATAATATACCAGTCATTTTTTGATAATTCCAAGGCAGAGTATATTGTTACGCCGCATGTAAGCTTTTGTGATGGAATAGTAGCAGATTACATGGATAAGAATGGAATGCTACTTATTAATAAGGATTTTGATCAGGATATATTAGCATCAGCTGAGAATATCGCTAAGAAGTATAAGACTAACAAGAAGCATACAGGTAATGTGGCACATAATGCTCTTGCAATATTTGATGCTTTAAAGAATGTTCACGGCCTAGGAAGAAGAGAACGCCTGCAGCTTCATATTGCGGCACTTCTCCACAATTGCGGTAAGTTTGTGAATATGAATGAAGGAACACTTATTTCTTATTATATTATTATGTCAACTGAAATACTTGGCCTTTCACATAAAGAACGTGAAGAGATTGCTAATATAGTTCGATATAATATTTATTATCTTCCATCTGAGAAGAAGGCTTCTGAAGTGTTAAAAAGCGCTGACTATATGAAGGTTGCAAAGCTTGTTTCCATACTTAGAATTGCTGATGTTATGGATAAGAGCCATAAACAGAAAATAAGCGATGTAAAGATTAGCATTAAAGACAATTCAGTGATTCTGTCTGTTGATACATTGGCAGATATTACACTTGAAGCAGGAATGTTTAACGGAAGAACAGAGCTGTTTAAGAAGGTATTTGGACTAAAACCGGTGCTTAAGCAGAGAAGGAGGCTATAGTTATGGCAGATAATAAAGATGTTTTATTTTATAATAGAGAGCTTAGCTGGCTTGAATTTGATAAAAGATGTCTTAGTGAAGCGAAGGATAAGACGATTCCTCTTTTTGAGAGAATAAAATTTCTTAGCATAACAGCATCTAACCTTGATGAATTCTTTATGGTAAGAATTGCGTCACTTGTTGATATGGTTCATGCCGGATATAAGAAGAAGGATATTGCCGGAATGACTGCAAAGGAGCAGCTTGATGCACTTATTAGCAGTACAAAGGAGTTTATGAAGAATCAGTATCAGACATATAACAGATCTCTGTTACCGCTTTTATCCTCAAATGGCCTTAACATAATAAGAAGACATGAGGATTTAACACCGGAGCAGTCTAAATATGTTGATAAGGTATTTGAGAAGGATATTTATCCTGTTCTTACACCTATGGCTGTTGATTCTTCAAGACCATTCCCTCTTGTAAGGAATAAATCGCTTAATATAGGCGCTCTTATATATGATAAGAAGAAGCAGATAACTGATATAGCTACTGTTCAGGTTCCGTCTGTTCTTCCAAGAATAGTAAGACTTCCTTCTTCAACTGAAGGAGTAACGGATATAATACTTCTTGAAGAAGTAATTGAGAAGAATCTTAATAAGCTGTTTTTGAGTTATGATATCGTATGTGCACATCCATATAGAATTATGAGAAATGCCGATTTTTCAATTGATGAGGAAGATACAGCTGACCTTCTTAAAGAGATTGAGAAACAGCTTAAGAAGAGACAATGGGGAGAGGTTATCCGTCTTGAAGTGGAAGACACAATGGATAAGAAGCTCCTTAAAGAACTGAAAGGTCATCTTGGTGTTAATGATGATGTAGTCTACAAGATAAACGGACCTCTTGATCTTACCTTCCTTATGAAGGTAAATGGAATGGAAGGCTTTGAGCATCTTAAGTATCCAAAGTATATTCCATGTCCCGTTCCGGGAATGGGAGATTACAGTAATATATTTGACAGAATAAGAAAAAAGGATATTTTGCTGTTCCATCCTTATTATGAATTCACTCCTGTTATTGAGTTTATCAGGCAGGCAGCCGTAGATCCTGATGTTCTTGCAATTAAACAGACTCTTTACAGAGTCAGTGGTAATTCGCCAATTATTGCTGCTCTTGAGCAGGCGGCTGAAAACGGAAAACAGGTTACGGTTCTTGTTGAGCTTAAGGCAAGATTTGATGAAGAGAATAATATTGCGTGGGCTAAGAAGCTTGAGAAGGCGGGCTGCCATGTAATATATGGTCTTGTGGGATTGAAGACTCACTCAAAGATTGCACTTGTTGTAAGACGTGAGGAGGATGGAATAAGAAGATATGTTCATCTTGGAACAGGAAACTATAATGACCAGACTGCTAAGCTCTATACAGATATGGGCCTTCTTACCTGTAGCGATCCTATAGGAGAAGATGCTACTGCTGTATTTAATATGCTTTCAGGATATTCTGAACCAAAGAAATGGAATAAGCTTGCTGTTGCACCTATATGGCTTAAGGATAAGTTCCTGATGCTTATTAATCGTGAAGCAGAGAATGCAAAGCAGGGCAAAAAGGCAAGAATAGTTGCAAAGATGAATTCGCTTTGTGACCCTAAGGTTATGAATGCATTATATGATGCGTCAAAGGCAGGCGTTAAGATAGACCTTATTGTAAGAGGTATATGCTGTATTAAAGCAGGCGTAAAGGGACTTAGTGAGAATATATCTGTAAGGTCAATAGTTGGTAATTTCCTTGAGCATTCAAGAATCTTCTATTTCTATAATGATGGTTTTGAAGATATATACATGGGAAGTGCAGATTGGATGCCTCGAAATCTTGACAAACGTGTTGAGATAACATTCCCTGTAGAGGATCCGGAATTAAAGAAGCAGATTAAGGAAATCCTTAAGATACAGCTTTCAGATACCTTAAAGGCACACATTATGCAGCCTGATGGAAGCTATGAGAAGCAGGATTTGAGAGGAAAGAGACGCCTTGATTCCCAGGTATACTATATGGAGAAGGCTAGCAATAAGACTTACGATATGGAAGAAGACAAGGCTGATAGCAGAGTGTTTATTCCTATTGAAAGTAATGAGTAGGATTATTTGGCTTATTATTATTTATTATAACGATACTATAATTCAGTTTTTATATTTTTTTTTATAATAAATATTGACAATATATATATATATATAATGGTTTAATATTTATATTGTATTGTTTTTTATTTATGTATAGGAGGAGAGAATTATGAAAAAACTGATACTTAGTATAATGATTATTTCAATGCTTGTTTCACCTGCATTATTAATGCCAATTAAAACAAATGCTATTGGTTATGGTTCTCCATGGGGAGAATTGTATAGGGATCCGGAAAAAGAAACTAAACATGGCAGAGCATGGTATGAATCCAGATATAAAAATACATGTTTTTATATATATTTAGAAACATACTATTCAGAAGGTAGTTCTGTTAGTATAAGTTACTATTATCACCCAAAGAAAACTCCAAAGAAGACATATAAAGCTTATGTATCATCAAGTTCTAAAAGCGGAGATTCAACCGTAACTTATAACAAGAATGTAAAAGGAACATTTGTAAAAGCGATTGTAAAGGGTTCGGCAAAAAAATTTTCGGTAAATAAAACATATTATTAATATTTGGTATGTAAATTGGTTGGCAAGTATGGGATATTTGGATATTCTATACTTGCTAATTTTATGTATTTGAATAGGAGGGTTGTTATGAAACAAAAAAAGTGGTTATTATTTTTTTTAATTATTATTGGTGGGCTTATAGTAGTATTTTTTGCTAAAAAAGGCAAATATAAAACAATCGAAGAAGCTAATTTGATGAATGAATTTGGAAATGATTCAGTTTTTGAGAATGGAGTATTGAAGGGGAATAATCAGATAATATTTGGCAACAGTTTTTTGTGCTATAAAAACTTTGATGATGATACGGGATTATTGTTGTGTTCAAAACCCGGATGTAAACATAATAATGAAGATTGTATGGCAATACTTGATTCTATGACTAATGATGTTGTGCTTTGCAGAGATAAAAAACTCTATATTATAGGAAAAACTTTATCAGAATTCAAACTATATTGTTGCAATTTTGATGGCTCAGAACATTCGTGTTTGGATTCAGTAAGTATTTATGATAATCAGTATGGGGAGTACTCGTTTGGAGATTATTATATCTTTGGAGACAAGGTGTATATATCAATTTCAATAGGGGATACATCAGAATTAAAATTGCTGGATAATGGTACTATGTCAGATATGTTAATGAAGGTGAAATTATTTGTATGTGATTTGGATAAGAAAACTATAGAAGAATTATATACGTTTGATTCTGAATACTATAATTGTGCAGTCTTTTTGGAGTTTATATATGAAAATGAGTTGTATTTTAGATATCAGGGTGATGAACTTCCATATGAACAAATGTATGATTTAGAAACAGGAAAAGAGCTATTGGATACTTCAGAATATGATGTATCATATGTAGGAAAATTAGATTTACAAGATTTTTCTATTGAAAAAATAGATAACCGAGTGTATGGAGATTTTATTGGATGTAATGATGGAATTGCGTATTGGTGTACTTCTGATGAAAATTATAATTTGAATGGACATATTAATGGTATTAATTTGAATAATGGAGATAGTGTTGATATTAGTATTCCTGATTTGAATGGGAAAAATTCTGCATACTATACATTTAATTGTCTTTCCGATAGTTTTTCTATTAATATACTTGAAAACTATGAATCTAATTATGGGAGTACAGTATTGTATTCTTTTAATGGGGAGAAACTCGCTGAGGTTGATAATACGGAATATTATGTAATAGGCGAGTGTGGTGACTATTATTTGCTTAGTAGTAGTAGTTCATCAGATTATGTTTGCGGTTATATATCAAAAAAAGACATAATGAAACTAAACAAAAAAATGAAGTGTATTGATGATGAAGAGGTTAGAGCAAATCAATGAATGAATTAAAAATAGTTAATCTAATAAAAAAATATGATAAAGATAATGTTGCCCTTTCGGGAATTAATTATGTATTTACTAATGGAATATATGGTTTGCTTGGAGCAAATGGAGCAGGTAAATCCACATTTATGAATATACTTACGACGTTAATAAAAAAAACGAATGGAGATATATATTACAATAACAAAAGTATAGATATATGGGGAAATGAATATAAAAAGTTCATTGGATATATGCCTCAAAATGCACGGGTGTATGATGGATTTTCTTTAGAACATTTTCTATATTATATGGCTGCTTTAAAAGATGTAGATAGGCGCGTAGTAGATAATCAGGTGAGTGAACTTATTTGCAAAGTGAATTTAGATAAATATAAAAATGCAAAGCTAGGAAGTTTTTCTGGGGGAATGCGACAGAGGGCTCTGTTAGCTCAAGCTTTATTAGGCGATCCTCAAATAATTGTATTGGATGAGCCTACAGCTGGCTTAGATCCACGAGAACGAATTAGAATTCGAAACTTGATTTCTGAAATAGCATTTAACAAAATCATAATTGTGGCTACGCATATAGTATCAGATATTGAGACAATAGCGGATAATGTGATTTTCTTGAAGAAAGGCGAAATAATTAATTCTGGAACAGTAGAAGATATATGTATTAATTCCGGAATAAATGTGTTTGAATGCATTTGTGATGAGCGAGAATTGCTAGAAATTAGAAAAGACCATATTATTAGTAACATACATAAGGAAGATAATGAAATTAAAATTAGGGTGGTCGGAGATGAGTGTAAGAATATAAAGTGTGAAAAAACTACTCCTAATTTAGATGATATTTATTTGTATTATTACAATGAGGAGTATAATGATGACATTGTTTAAGCATGAGAATAAAAAAATATTATCTAATACATTTTTTGTTGTTGTAGTATTTATTTTAGTTGGCGTCAATATTGTATTGTCTGTATATGAATCTCGTCAACATGATGGTAATAAAGTTTCATACACACCAAATGAATATAATTCTTTGAATGAATTAATAAGGGGTATGGATAATGATAAGGCATATGATACAATAGCTCAATTGCAATATTCATTACAGAAGAATGTCATAGATAATGAAGAAGGAAGAATAAAGGAAAAGAAGCGTTTGTATGAGGATGTTGCTAGTGAAATATATAGTTGTATATCGTACAAAGAGTATGTTGATTTGATAGTATCAGATGCCAATAAAATGATTAAGTCAGGATTGGTAGGTTCTTCGTCAAATTTTGTTAAAAGAAAACTACATGACATAAAAATAGATTATAGTAATTTGATTAATACAAATATTAGCTATGGACCGAGCAAAGGAATAGAAAAGTATTTATCATATAAGTCGGGTGATTTTATATTAATAATTGTATCATTAATGATTGTTGTATTGTTTTTTCTAAGAGAGAATGAATCAGGTGAATTGAACTTATATAAAACAACGTATAATGGTACAAAAAAACTCGTGATTGTAAAACTTATAAATGGAATGTTGATTGTTGTAACAGTATCAGTATTGTTTTGGGTAATAAGCTATTTTGTAATAAGCCATATTTATAATTTTGGAGATTTGAACCGGCAAATACAATCTATACCGATGCTAAAGAATAGTATAATGCAATTAAGTGTTAAAGAAATGCTTATATTATTTCTTGGATTAAAAGTGGTTACACATGTTACAATATTTGTAGTATTATTTTGTGTTGCAATTATCGTGAAGAAGACAAATATATTTTATTTTTTTGCAATTGTTTTATTTGCTTTTCAAATATGTATATATTTTTGTTTGTCTGAAAATAGTGCCTTGAATTTTTTTAAGTATAATAACTTGTATTCATATTTAAATACATATAACTTTTTTGGATACATTAAAATAAATATATTGAACGTACCGTTTGATTTTAAAACTTTGTTTATCGTGATTCAAATATTAATTATAATGTCTTGTGTATATGCATGCTGTTCTTTTTGTGATAGAGATTATATATTATCAGTAACCAATAAAAACTTTTCAATAGAAAAGTATATACCAAAACATAGTTTGTTTATGAATGAAGTATATAAATTATTTATAAATGGTAAATTTGGTTTAGTAATAATTGTATATTTTGTATTTATTGTACTAAGTCACAAACCTATTGAAAAAGAGTTCTATGTGTATGAAGATAGTTATATGAATGCATATCTTAATTTGTTAGAGGGACCAGTTTCCGAAGATAAAATTCATTTCCTTGAAAATGAGCAAGAGAAATTTGATGATTTGAATGTAGCATTTGAGTCAGGAAATGTTTCGGAAGAATTGTATATGCGTTCAATGGAAGCTTATGACACCTTTTATGAGCTGTATTATGAAATAACACCATATTTAGTCAAAAATGGTGGACATTATATAAAGAGTAATGGGTATAGGTTGCTTACTGGGGATACAATTAGTTGTGATAAAGATGTTAAATTAGCTTTTCTTTGTATTATTGTATTGCTATATCCATTTGCATATTTATATGGTATTGAATATCAAAGTGGAATGAAAGGTATTGTGTCATGCTGTGTGCATGGTAAGAAACAAGTATTTGCTTCTAAAATAATACTTGGTATTATTTTAGGATTGATTGTTTATATGTTTACATATGGATTGTTTTATTATGATGTGTTTAACAAATATGGCATTAATAATATTAATTCTCCAGCAAATAGCATGTTGCACTTGGAATCAGTCCCACAGAGCATAAGTATACTTGAGTATTTAATAATAGTGTCAGTCATTAGATATGTAGGGATAGTGTTAGTAATGATATTAATGATTTTCTTTTCGCGATTTACAAAAAATATTATAACGTCATGTGTGTTTGGAATAGGTGTTGTAATAATGCCATTAGCACTATATTATGTAGGAATACAGGGATTTAAATACTTTTTGTTTAATCCATTTCTGATAGGAAATGTATTTTGAAATATTGTGTTTATATATTAGTCAAATTATTAAACAAAATTATAATAAAAACAAAAAACAAATAATTACAAAAAAAGTATTTGACACCTACCATGTAATATGGTATATTACAAAAGCTGTTAAGCAGTTAGACAATAAAGCAGAGTATCCACTCTCACCTTAGCACATGCGGTGACTCGGGTTTATATTATAAGCAACAGACATATTTTTGTTTAAATATGCTTAGATATAAAGTGGATAGTTTGCGCTATCCACTTTTTTATTACATGATATATTGGAGGTAGAGAGTCATTAGCGAATTAATGATTAACGAACAGATTAGAGACAAAGAGGTACGATTAATCGGTGAGGATGGCCAGGTAATAGGAGTTATGTCCTCTAAGGAAGCACTTAAGCTTGCGAAAGAAGCTGAGCTTGATTTAGTTAAGATTGCACCACAGGCTAAGCCACCGGTATGTAAGATAATTGATTATGGTAAGTACCGTTATGAGATGGCACGTAAAGAGAAGGAAGCCAAGAAGAAACAGAAGACCATGGAGATTAAGGAAGTAAGATTATCTCCTAATATTGATACTAACGATCTTAATACTAAGGTTAATCAGGCGAGAAAGTTCTTAAACCATGGTGATAAGGTTAAGGTAACACTTCGTTTCAGGGGAAGAGAGCTTGCACATGTTGAGCAGACTAAGGGTATTCTTGATGAGTTTGCAGAGCAGCTAGCTGACGTAGCAGTAGTTGATAAGCCTGCTAAGTTTGAAGGCAGAAGCATGATAATGTTTTTAACACAAAAACGTTAAATTGATATATGACATATATTTAAGGAGGAAATAAATAAAATGGCTAAATTAAAGACAAAAAAATCAGCAGCTAAGCGTTTTAAAAAGACAGCTAACGGCGGTTTAAAGAGAGCAAAAGCTTACAAGCGTCATATCTTAACAAAGAAGTCAACTAAGAGAAAGAGAAATCTTAGAAAGTCAACTATGACAGATGTAACAAATGAGAAGGTAATGAAGAAGATATTACCTTATATCTAATAGATCAGGAGGATAAAGACTAATGGCAAGAGTTAAAGGCGGAATGAACGCAAAGCAGAAGCATAATAAGGTATTAAAGCTTGCAAAAGGTTACAGAGGAGCTAGAAGCAAGCAGTATAGAGTAGCAAAGCAGTCAGTTATGAGAGCATTAACAAGCTCATATGCCGGTAGAAAGCAGAGAAAGAGACAGTTCAGACAGTTATGGATTGCTCGTATTAATGCTGCAGCAAGAATGAATGATATTTCATACAGCAAATTAATGCATGGACTTAAGCTTGCAGGCGTTGATATTAACAGAAAGATGCTTTCAGAGATGGCTATCAGCGATGCTGAAGGTTTCAAGAAGTTAGTTGATGTTGCTAAGGTACAGCTTTCATAGGAACAATTTATAATAAGAAGTCGTACCTTTATAAGGTGCGGCTTTTTAATAATAGTTCAGGGGGAATGACAAATGTTTGTTGAGAGGATTACAAAGGATCAGATGAAGATGTTTCTTGAAACATTTGCGTGCTGTAGTGAACAGAGAAACCTCATCATGAATCTTAATTATGCAGGTAAGGAACCATACCTTGATGTTACAAGATTCAGTAATGGAGCAGTATATACTGATTCATACTATGATTTTGACAGTACATTTTGCAGTAATTTATGGAATAAATTCCTTTATACACAGTTTACACATGAGTATTATAGTGCATATAAAGAGTACCTTATGCAGGATGTAGACAGAAAACTTACCAACATGATTAAAATATAAAATGATATAAAAAAACCATATAAAAAAATGAAAAAAATTGTTGACATTTATATAGTCAAATGTTAATATACTACTTGCGTTGGCAAACAGCCAACACAAAATAATAAATGTGCGGGAGTGCTGGAATTGGCAGACAGGCTAGACTAAGGATCTAGTGCTGGAAACGGCGTGTGGGTTCAAGTCCCATCTCCCGCACTATTTTTATGTCTGAAAATAGTGTTTTATGATATTATACTTGAAAATGAAATGGGAGGATACTATTCACATGATATTCCTCCAACGTAAAGAAAAAAGGGGGTTAAAAGAGCAATTGCTTTTAAACCTCTTTCTTTATTAAGATTTTTATAAGTAGTTTTTAAGAAAAAAGTTGCAAAAAAGATGCAAGTCTTAACATTACTTAATGAACCCTATTTGTACTTGCTATAATGTATTATAAGGGTTAAAATTGTAGTGGTCATAGATTTGAATTTTATTATATGTATAATTTCAAGGAGGCAGAAATGCGAATATATTATAAGAACAGAAAGGCAACCGGCATCATGATTGCGGGTATTATGATGCTATCATTATGTGCTTGTGGAAAGAATACTGCAAAGGACACTGCACCTAAGATAAACCTTGAGCCGTATGTTAAGAGTGCATATACTACTGCTACGGTTGAACAGGGCGATATAGAATCAGTACTTGAACTTACGCTTAAGCCTGATGGCTTTCAATCAAAAAAATACAGTGTTACACAATCTGATTTAGAGGTTGATAAGATTAATGTGAATAAAGGCGATAAGGTTAAGGAAGGGGATATACTGATATCATTTAAGGCTGATGAGATTCAGGAGACCATAGATGAATACTCAGAAGAAAAGGCTCAGAATGAGATGCTTATTGAGCATTATTCCAAGCTAATGGCAATTGATAAGACTGCAGATTATAGTGATGATATTGCAAGTCTTAGAGAGGACATTCAGCTTGCTAATTTATACATAGAAGAGCAGAATGAACGTTTAAAGGACTTCCAGGTTATTGCTGAGAAGGATGGTACTGTTTCATATGTTAATGACTACCTGCAATATGGCTTTGCAAGTTCGGGAGAGACTCTTGTAATTGTTAATTCAGCATCGGCAGATTATACTGCTGTAACAGATGATGATTATGAGTTTAAGGTCGGAGATGTATATGAGGCAGATTTTAATGTTGCTTCATTTAGCCTTAAGGTTAAGAGCTGCGAGAAGTATTTGGACAAGGCTACTGATAAGGAGATGCAGACTATAATATTTGAACCGATTGATGATATGACGGGTATTAGTGAGACTGACCAGCTCCACATGACGATTAAGAAGCCGGTAATAAAGGATGTTGTATATGTTACTCAGGATGCACTTGTATATGGAACTGATGAGAATTATTACGTATATAAGCTGAATGAGGATGGCAATAGAAGGGCTGTTGAGGTTAAAACAGGAGACAGAGTCGATGGCTATGTTATTATAAAGGAAGGTCTTAAGGCTGGAGAGCAGGTGACAATAAATTGATAGTAATGCAGAAATTAATTAATAAAAAAATGACCTTGTTTATCTCGTTACTTCTTGTATTTGCAATGTGTATATCGGGATGTGGCAAGAAGCAGGAGGATGTTCCTGAATTATTAGAACCTAAGATTACAAACTCTTCTTACAGACCGGTATCATATGGAGATATAGGTAAGAAGGTTATTAAGACAGCATATGTTTTGCCAACAAACTATTGCTATTTCTATAATTCATCTGTAGAGGTAACAAATATATATGTTAATATTGGCCAGTATGTTGAGGCGGGAACTGTATTAGCAGATGCTAATAGTGAAGCAATTGAAGAAGAGCTTTCTGATATTGAGAATGATATTGCTAATCAGAGAGCAATTCATGATATTAATCAGAAGATTTTCAAGGAGAGTCAGGCTGAACTTGACTGGAAGATAAAAGCATGTGAAGAATTTGGCGATAAAAAGGGTGCTGAAGAATACAAGATCCAGAAGGAAACAGAAGCAGAAAATAATCGATATGATAACTTACTGTTTAACTATCAGATAAAGAAGACACAGCAGAAGCTTGATGATAAGAATGATTTATCAGAGAATGGAACACTTAAAGCAGATAAGTCAGGTTATGTAACATATATCAAGAATCTTTCTGAAGGTGGCGAAGTATCAGGTGGGGAAAACGTTGTTGTAATATCAGATGCGAATTTGCCATATATAGAAATTACAGGCGAAGCTGTTGCGAAGGGTGCATATGATTTATTTACTAATATGTACACTATGATTGATGGTAAGAAATATGATATTGAGTTGTTTGAGTATTCGAACAAGGAGATGGCAACTGCGCAGAGTATGTCAAGTATTCCTGATGTAAGATTTAAGCTTAAGGAGAACAATGATAAGCTGCTTAAGGTAGGTACAACGTTATCACTATATTTCACAACATCAGAGATAATGAATGTACTTGTAATTGGAAATGATTCATTATATGAAGAGAATGGACAGAAATTCGTATACGTAAAGACAGATAGTAATGATAAAGAAAGAAGAGATATTGTAGCTGGTGAAAGTGATCTCAATTACACACAGGTTATTGATGGCTTAAAGGAAGGCGAGCTTGTATATTACATGTCTGATTCAATTATGCCTGCCAATTATGTAGAATATGATATTACTCTAAGTAATCTTAATGTAACCGGTTCAACAAAGAATATCGAGATGGAGGATAGGAATCTTATTGTATATAAGGCACCGTGCGAAGGCTACTTCACAAAGTTTGAGCTTGAAGAAGGACAGGAGGTTAAAAAGGGTGATTTGCTCTTCTCTATTGATAGTGGTGGAGGAAGTGCTGCAGTTAAAGAGATTGATATGCAGATTGCAGCGGAGAATTCATCCTATAATAGCATAATTGCTGATTATGACAGTCAGATAAAGTCGTTATCAAAACAGATTAAGGACTGGAAGTCAGGAAAGCTTCCTAAGAAGAAAGCAACTCCAAGTGATGCCGGCGAAGAGAATACACTTTATATGGCTGAGCAGCTTACCTGTGAGAAACAGATTGTAACATATAATAAGCAGATTGCCGTGCTCGAGCATAATGCAACCATCAGTTCATTGAATAAGCAGAGGGAGAAGCTTAATAAGAATAATGATGGATCAGGAATAATAAGTGTATATGCAGAGCAGGATGGTATTGTTAAGAAAGCATCTGTATCCACGGATGTAATGATTGAAGAAGGAAGCGATGTTGTAAGTGTAGGTTCTGACAAGGATTTTATTATGTCAACTAACCTGTATAACAGCCAGAATGAACCTGGTGGAAAGCTTATGCTCAATCAGACTGTAACACTTGTGAATAATACAGATGAAACAGATAAGATTAGTGGAAGATGTATTGGATTATCATATTCATCAAGAGTATTTGTTAATACAGATGCAGAAGGTAATGTTCATATCACAAAATGTGCAGGAGATTCTGTGGAGAAATACTATATAGAAGTAGAGGATGAGACATTCTATGAGCATCCTAAGGCTTACTATATCAAGTATGCTAAGGAGTCACTTCAGAATGTTATTGCAATTCCGGCTAATATGATATATCACGAGAAAGAGAAGAATTCGAATAGAGAATTTGATTTCGTATGGAAGCTGGTAGACGGACAGCTTGTTAAACAGTATGTAACGCTTGGTGCTGAGGATCAGTCTCAGAAGACTATTCTGACAGGTCTTTATGAAGGCGATGTTATTGTAAAAGAAGTTGCCGAATAGAAAGGAGACATAAATGTTTAAATTTTTAGGACATAAATTATTAAACAAAAAGTGGCTTAACGCATGTCTCCTTTTAGGTATTATTCTATTTGTAGCTGTTGCATCATGTAATCCTATGTTTAAAAATGGAGCACTTGATATGATGCTATCATCAAAATTTGATGAGTCTATAGAGGATAATAATAAGTATTCATGTGTAATAGGTCGAGAGGGCTCTGTAGCTACAGAAGATTATCCTGAAGTAAATGATGTAAGTGGAAAGATTGCTTCATATGAGAATATGTGGAATGGCTATATGGGTATCGATACCTTAGAAAAGCAGATGTATATGTATATAAAGAGTACATTCGGCAAGTCTAAGCTTGGAAGCAGAAAATATGCTGACATTGTATATATGGATAAGATTGAAGAGCATATAAATATAGCTGACGGTGAAGGATTAGATGGACAGGCTGAGAAGGGAACATATCCTTGTATTATGTCACAGCAATTTGTTGAAGAGAATAATCTGGTTGTTGGTGAAGTATTAACTTTTAGTGATATGACTGATGCATCAGGAAATCCAATATCATTTACAATAGTTGGCGTATTTAATGAGAAGGATTATAATGATATATTCTGGCGTGACACAATCACTGAGCTTGATAAGAAGATGTATGTTTCAGCAGAGACCTTCAACAAAGTCGTTAATGACTGCAATATACTTACAATATATTATAATGATTATCTTATGCTTGATTACGGACAGCTTAACCACAAAAATGCATTAGATACATTGTATTATTTGGAGGAATTTAAGAAGGCTGATGAAAGCTTTATTCAAAACTTTAAGGATATTCTGATTGATTATAAGGGTGATGCGAAATCAATCAGGATTATAATATGGGTTTTAGAGCTTCCGATTATTGTACTACTTCTTGCATTCATTTATATGGTATCCAGTCAGATCCTTGAGATGGAAGATGGCGAGATAGCAATGCTTAAGAGCCGTGGTACAAGTACAAAGCAGATTCTTGGAATATATCTTGGACAGTCAGCAATTCTGTCATTTATTGCCATATTAATAGGTATTCCTATTGGATATTTATTATGTAAGCTTGCTGCAAGCTCAAGCTCGTTCCTTCAGTTTTCTGTAAGGGATACACATTTCTACGGACTTGATATAGGAATGCTATTATATTCATTTATTGCTGCACTTGTTTCAATACTATTTGTAACATTGCCGGTAATAAAATATGCAAAGAATTCAATAGTAGAGGTTAAAAGCAGAAATGCTAAGGTTAATGGTAAACCATTCTGGGAGAAGTTCTTTATTGATATTATTCTTGTTGGATTATCTGTATACCTGCTATATAACTATAATAAGCAGAAGTCGAGTATTGCAATAAGCATATTGTCAGGTTCTAAGCCTGATCCGCTTATATTCCTTAACTCATCTTTGTTTATATTTGCAGTAGGATTATTAATACTTAGACTTATTAAGTATCTTATTAAGCTTATATATTTTATTGGAAGAAAGAAAT